>NZ_JBKIWN010000008.1:0-235257 GCF_058146165.1 Streptomyces sp. AM25
CGAAGGTCCGCTTCAGGTCGTAACCATGCCGCGGACCGGACTCCAGGAGGGCGAGGAGGGTGTGACCTATGGACATGGGGTCAACAGTACATGGCATGTATACACGTGATGTATAGCCCCTGGGCTCGCGCCCCGAAGGGGCGCGGGGAACTGCGCGAACAACCACGAACAACCCGCAGCTAGGAACCGTCGTCCAACTTGGGCGGCCGCCCCCGCTTACGTATGGCCCCCGCATCCCGAGGGAGGCGTCCAGCCTCCGAAAGGGCCTTGCGCAGCAAGAACTCGATCTGCGCATTCGCGCTGCGCAGTTCCTCCCCCGCCCAGCGGGCCAGCGCGTCGTGGACCGCCGGGTCGAGCCGCAGCAGCACCTGCTTGCGCTGCCGCGGCTTCCCGGAGCCGGCTGCGGAGTCCTCCGTCACTGGTAGAGCGTGCCGGTGTTGAGGACGGGCTGGGCGGCCCGGTCACCGCACAGCACCACCATCAGGTTGCTGACCATGGCCGCCTTCCGCTCCTCGTCCAGCTCGACGATGCCCTGCTCGCTGATCCGGGCCAGCGCCTGCTCGACCATGCCGACCGCGCCCTCGACGATCTGCTGGCGGGCGGCGACGATCGCGCCCGCCTGCTGGCGCTGGAGCATCGCCGAGGCGATCTCGGGGGCGTAGGCGAGGTGCGTGAAGCGGGACTCGATGATGTGGACGCCGGCGGTCTCGACGCGGGCGTGCAGTTCGACCGCGAGCTTCTCGGTGATCTCCTCGGCGTTCTCGCGCAGCGACAGGCCGTCGTCCTCGTGCGCGTCATAGGGGTACTCGATGGCGATGTGCCGCACGGCGGCCTCGGTCTGGACGGCGACGAACTCCTGGAAGTCGTCCACCGCGAACATGGCCTGCGCGGTGTCCTCGACCTGCCAGACGACGACCGCCGCCAGCTCGATCGGGTTGCCGTAGGCGTCGTTCACCTTCAGTACGGCCGTCTCGTGGTTGCGCACCCGGGTGGAGAGCTTCGCGCGGCTGGTGAACGGGTTCACCCAGCGCAGGCCCTCGGTGCGGATGGTGCCCCGGTAGCGGCCGAAGAGCTGGACGACGCGGGCCTCGCCCGGGGCGACGGTGTTCAGCCCGGACATCGCGATGAGCGAGGCCAGGCCGACGAGGACGCCGCAGACGATGAACGCGGCCGCGGCCCCCTTGTTCCCGTCGGCGCCGAAGGCCGCGCCGACGATGACGCCGCCCACGCCGAGGAGCAGCCCGATCAGCCCCAGCAGAAGGGCGAGGCCGCCCCCGATGTCCTTGGCCGAAACTTCCTTGATGTGCGTTTTTGTCACGGCGTCCGACATGGACGTACCCCCGCTTCGTCGGCGTGCGGTGGTCCGCCGCACGCGCTCCCGGTGTCTAGCAAAGTGATAGCACATTAAGGCCCTGTACGGTTTGCCGCCAGTACACCGTTCCGGGTTCCCGCCACCCGGGGTGCTATATGTCACGTCCGTCATTGGCATGACGGATGGGCGTTTGGTGGCAGATGCGGTGTTAGCTTCATGAGCTGGGTTGGGGGCGGACTGACTGGAGCGACGGGAGAGATGGGCCGAGCGGACGCGCGACGCGCGCAGAAGAAGGGCAGTCGCCCCGGCAGGGGTGGCGGGAAGCCCAGGAAGACGGGCATACGCCGCTTCTTCACCTGGAAGATGCTGCTCGCCTACGTCGGAGGGCTCATAGCCCTCGGTGTGGGCTCCTTCGTGGCGCTCTACCTCTATGTGGACGTGCCCGGTGACGGCAATGCGGCGGCCAAGCTGCAGAGCAACATCTACAAGTCGAGCGACGGCAAGACGATCGCACGGATCGGCGAGGTCAACCGCGAGGAAGTCCCGCTCGCGAAGATCCCCAAGAACATCCAGCAGGCCGTGGTCGCCGCGGAGAACAAGAACTTCTACACCGACCCCGGAGTCGACCTCCAGGGCACGGCGCGCGGCATCGTCAATACGCTGATGGGCCGTGGCACGCAGGGTGGCTCGACGATCACCCAGCAGTACGTCAAGAACTACTACCTGGACCAGCGGCAGACCGTCACCCGCAAGGTGAAGGAGATGTTCATCTCCCTCAAGGTCCAGGACAAGTTCAGCAAGGACCAGATCCTCGCGGGCTACCTCAACACCAGCTACTACGGCCGCGGCGCCTACGGCATCCAGGCCGCCTCCCGTGCGTACTACAACAAGGACGTCGACAAGCTGAACCTGCAGGAGGGCGCGTACCTCGCCGCCCTGCTCCAGGCGCCGAGCCAGTACGACTGGGCGCAGGCCACCGACGCCGGCAAGCAGAACGCCCAGAACCGCTGGAACTACGTCCTCGACAAGATGGTCGAGCAGAAGTGGCTCAGCCCCGCCGACCGCGCCTCGATGAAGTTCGAGGTCCCGAGCACCCCCAAGCCCTCCGAGGGTCTCAAGGGCCAGAACGGCTACCTGATCGAGGCGGCCAAGCAGGAGATCATCCGCGACCTGGTCAAGGAGGGCCGCAGCCAGAAGGACGCCGAGCAGGACTTCGCGGCGGGCGGCTGGACGATCACGCTCAGCATCGACCCGAAGAAGCAGCAGCAGCTGGAGAAGGCCGTCAAGGACAAGCTCCTCGACGACCTCGACAAGTCCCGCGAGGTCGACAGCCACGTCCAGGTCGGCTCGGTGTCCGTGGACCGCAAGACGGGCAAGATCGTCGCCCTGTACGGCGGCCGGGACTATGTGCAGCACCAGATCAGCAACGCCACGCGCCGCGACTACCAGCCGGCGTCGACGTTCAAGCCGCTGATCCTGGCCGCGGCCCTGGAGCACGGGTCGACGACCCAGGACGGCAAGAAGATCACGCCGGCCACGATCTACGACGGCACCAACAAGCGGAAGGTCGTGGGCCCGGGCGGCGACGACTACGCGCCGGAGAACGAGGACCAGTACTCGAACCCCGCCGTCTCCGTCCAGGACGCGATGAACAAGTCGGTCAACACCGTCTTCGCGCAGATGGCCGTCGACGTGGGCCTGGACAAGGTCAAGAAGACCGCCGTCGACATGGGCATGAGGGGCGACGGTGTCGGCTTCGACGCCAACCCGTCCATGGCGCTGGGCTCCATGGGCGCGAGCCCGATGGACATGGCGGGCGTCTACGCGACGCTCGACAACCACGGGATGAAGGTCACGCCGAGCATCATCAAGTCGGCCTCCCGCGGCGGCCAGGACTTCAAGCTCCCCGAGGCGGCGAGCAAGGAGCGCGTCATCGACCGCAACACCGCCGACGGCGTGACGTCCGTCCTCAAGGGCGTGGTCAACGACGGTACGGCCAACGTCGTGCAGAGCAGCCAGTACCAGGTGGCGGGCAAGACCGGCACCTCCGACGACAACAAGTCGGCCTGGTTCAGCGGCTACACGCCCGACCTGATCACCTCGGTCGGCCTGTTCGGTGAGGCCGCCGGCGGCAAGCAGGTCACCCTCCAGGGCACCGGTGGCGGCGGCCGTGTGAACGGCAGCGGGTACCCCGCCCTCATCTGGGGCGCGTACAACTCGAACGTCCTCGACGACGACGCCGACACCAAGTTCGACCTGGAGACCGACGAGCCGTCCGCCCCGCTGACGCCCGTCGTGCCGTCCACGGTGCCGACCCCGTCCACGGGCCCGTCGCGCACCCCGTCGACGAAGCCCACGCCGAGCGGCCAGAACCCGACGCCTTCGCGCTCCCCGTCGCGCGAGCCGGACCCGAACCCCTCGCGCCACACCCAGCCCGTCACGCCGTCCCCGCAGCCGTCCGTGCCGCCGCCCCCCACGGGGGGCACCGGTGACACCGGCGACCAGGGCGGCGGCAAGCCCAACCGGTCGAACGGCTGAGGCACTTCACGCACCACGGCGACGGCCGCCGTCCTCCCGAAGGGGAGGACGGCGGCCGTCGCCGTGTACGGACCTGCGGTCAGGCCCCGTTGACCCGCGTGGCGATCTGGTCGCCCAGCTTCTTGTCGATGTTGCGCCAGTACTGCAGCGCGCGCTCCAGGACCGGTGCGCTGACGCCGCCCTTGAGGTGGCCGCTCACGTTGGAGACCAGACGTTCGCGGGCCGCGTCGTCCAGGACCTTGCGGACCATGGTGCCCGCCTGGCCCCAGTCGTCGTCCTCGCGGTGGAGCTTGTAGGCCTCGCGCACCATGTCGCCCGAGGCCTCCCAGCCCGCGATCTCGCCGAAGCGGGCGGTGTCGGCGGCGGGGCCGCCGTAGGAGTTGGGGGCGTACGGGCGGGCCGTGTTGGACGGCTCGTAGCGCATCGGGCCGTCCTTCGCGTAGGAGTTGACGGCGGAGTGCGCCCGGTTGGGCGGCAGCTGGGCGTAGTTGGGGCCGATCCGGTACCGGTGGGTGTCCGGGTAGGAGAAGAGCCGGCCCAGCAACATCTTGTCCGGCGAGGGGCCGATGCCGGGGACGAGGTTGGACGGTTCGAAGGACGCCTGCTCGATGTGGACGAAGAAATCCTCCGGGTTGCGGTCCAGCGTCATCCGGCCGACCTCGATCAGCGGGTAGTCGCCGTGCGGCCACACCTTGGTGAGGTCGAAGGGGTTGAAGCGGTAGTCCGCGGCGTCGCCGAAGGGCATGACCTGGACGTACATGGTCCACGACGGGGCGTTGCCGCCCGCGATGGCCTCGGACAGGTCGCGGCGGTGGAAGTCGCCGTCCTCGCCGGCGATGCGGTCCGCATCGGCCTGGGTGAGGAAGTCGATGCCCTGGTCGGTCTTGAGGTGGTACTTGATCCAGAACTTCTCGCCGCCGCCGTTGACCCACAGGAAGGTGTGCGAGCCGTAGCCGTTCATGTGGCGCCAGGTCTTCGGGATGCCGCGGTCGCCCATCAGCCAGGTGACCATGTGGGCGGTCTCCGGGGAGAGGGTCCAGAAGTCCCACTGCATGTCGTTGTCGCGCAGGCCGTTGTCGGGGCGGCGCTTCTGGGAGCGGATGAAGTCCTGGAACTTCTGCGGGTCGCGGACGAAGAAGATCGGGGTGTTGTTGCCGACGAGGTCGTAATTGCCGTGCTGCGTGTAGAACTTGAGGGCGAAGCCGCGGGGGTCGCGCCAGGTGTCCGGGGAGCCCTGCTCACCGGCCACCGTGGAGAAGCGGGCCAGCATCTCCGTGCGCCGGCCGGGCTGGAAGAGGTCGGCCTTGGTGAACTGGCTGACGTCGTTGGTCACCTGGAAGGTGCCGTACGCGCCGCTGCCCTTGGCGTGCACCACCCGCTCGGGGACCCGTTCGCGGTTGAACTGGGCCATCTTCTCGATCAGATAGTGATCCTGGAGCAGGATGGGGCCGGTGTCGCCGATGGTGAGCGAGTGCTCGTCGCTCTCCACCGGGACGCCGACGTTGTTCGTGGTGTACGGAGTGCTCTGCGCCGAGTCGGTCATGGCTGGAAGACGCCTCCCGCAACGGAGATGGGCGAGGGCGCGGTGATGCCGCCCTCCGTCCGAGCCAGTGAACCCCGCCGACAGAGTGTCGGCAACAGGGGGCTGGACACTGTCCAGAATTTCACCTCGTACGAGGGAACGGAGGGCGCGGCAGGTTTCGGGTACGTGATCAGTGCACGTGAGCGGGCAGCGCCAGCTCGAACCACACCACCTTGCCCGTGCTCAGCCGGGTCGCCCCCCACCGTCTGGCCAGCCTGTTCACCAGGTACAGCCCGCGCCCGCCCTCGTCCGAGGGCCGCGCCCGGCGCAGCCGGGGCAGCTGCGGCACGTCGTCGCCGACCTCGCAGCGCAGCACGTCCGTCCGCAGCAGGCGCAGCGTGATCGGCCGCTCCGCGTACCGCACCGCATTGGTGATCACCTCGCTGACCAGCAGCTCCACGCTGTCCGTGAGCTCCTCCAGGCCCCAGCGGGTGAGCGCCCGGCGGGCCAGGCGGCGGGCCTGGCGGGCGGTCTGCGGGCGCGGGTCGAGGAACCAGTACGCGACGTCGCTCGGCGCGATGCCCTCGAAGCGGGCGGCGAGCAGGGCGATGTCGTCGTCCCGGTCGCCCGGGCCGAGCATGCCGAGCACCTCGTCGCACAGCGGTTCCAGGGGCGGCGGGTTGGGGCCGGTGAGCCGGGCAGTGTCGATCAGCCGCTCGCGGAGCTGCTCGATGCCGGTCCACACGTCCCGGATCCGGGACTCGACCAGGCCGTCGGTGTAGAGCAGCAACGTTGCCCCTGCGGGGGCGTCCAGCTCGACCGCCTCGAAGTCGACCCCGCCCACGCCGATGGGTGCGCCCGGCGGGACGCGCAGCACCTCGGCGCGGCCGCCGCGGTGCAGCATGATCGGCGGGGGATGGCCGGCGTTGGCGATGACGATGCGGTGCGCGACCGGGTCGTAGACCGCGTAGAGGCAGGTGGCCATGCGGTCGCTGCCGAGGCGCTGCGCCTGCTCGTCGAGGTGGTGCAGCACCTCCTGCGGCGGCAGGTCCAGACCGGCCAGGGTCTGCGCGGTGGTGCGCAGCTGGCCCATGATCGCGGCGGAGGTCATGGAGTGGCCCATGACGTCGCCGACGACCAGGGCGACGCGGTTGCCCGGCAGCGGGATCGCGTCGTACCAGTCGCCGCCGACCCGCGCGGTCTCGGCCGCGGGGAGGTAGCGGCTGGCCAGCCGGACGCCCGTGGGCTGCGGGAGGGAGTCCGGCAGCATGGTGCGCTGCAGTTCGTCGGCGATGTACACCTCGCGGCCGTAGAGCACGGCCTTGTCCACGCCGAGGGCGGTGTGGGTGGCCAGCTGGGCGGCGACGAGCAGGTCGTCGCTCTCGAACGGGGCCCGGTCGGCGCGGCGGACGAACACGGCCGCACCGATCACTCTGCGCCGCCCGCGCAGCGGCGCGAGGACCGTGCGGTGCGCCTCCGGTACGTGCCGTCCCTCGCCGAGCAGCTCGGGCAGGGCCGCCCGCGCGGCCGGCGAGTCCCCGAAGACGGGTCTGACCCCGCGCAGCACTTCCGCGAGCGGCCCGCCTATCCGCACCTCGCAGCGCTCGGCCGCGGTCTCGGCGAGCGCCGGCCCCGGATCGGGCTGTTCGGCCTGCGGGCCGCCGCCCTCCTCGCCGTCCGCCCGCACGTACTCCGGCAGCCGGTCGGTGCGGCGCAGCCGCAGCACGACGGGGCCGACGGGCCGCTCGTCGCCGACGGGCAGCGGGTCGCGCAGATAGACGAGGATCGCGTCGGCGAACGTGGGCACGGTGGCGCGGCACAGCCCGAGGACGATCTCGTCGAGGTCGATGCCGCGCGCGATCCGCCGCGTCGCGGCGCCCACGAACCGGAGCCGCTCGCCGCTGCCGGGCGCCCCGTGCGGGGCGGTGGCACCGGGGGTGCCGCCGGAGGGCGGCGGGGCGGCCCCGGGCTGCTGCGGCTCGCGCTGCCGGGGCACGGGGTGCCGCCCGGCGTGCTCGCCGGGCTCACCCGGAACCGGCGCGTCCGGTCTGCCGGGCCGAGCCCGCGAGGCCGTCTCCGCCCCCGCGGCGGCGGTACGGCAGCGCTCCGTGCCCGGCGCCGCCGGGTCGGGGTCGTGGCGGGCGCGCGAGGACGTGCCGTACGCCCCGGCCGCGGTGCGGCCGGGGGCGGCGTCCTCACCGTGCCCGTGCGCGGGAGCGTGCGAGGGCTCGTGGGCGCTTCCGTGGGAGTTGGGGTGCTCCGTCACGCGTGGGGTTCCATCCGTCGGGGCTGTGCAACCCGCCCGAGGGGGCGGGTCAGGCGCGTCGCAGGTTGAGGAAGATCTGGATCTCGGGTGGTACGTCCGTGCTCGCCGGGGCGTACGCCAGCGAGCTTTCCCCGGCGATCTCGAAACCCGCCTCGCGTACGACCTCACGCAATTCGTCCCGCAGATATCCCGATACCCGGATCGTGTGGCCCAGGAACGGAATCGCGTAGTCGTCCACGTCCGCCTCGACCATCGAGAGCGCCAGCAGGCCCCCGGGCCGCAGCAGTGCGTGCAGCATGCGCAGGGCGTGCGGGATCTCCGGGCGCGGCAGCATCAGCAGGGCGAAGAAGGCGGCGACGCCGTCGAAGGTGCCCAGCCGGCCGTTGCGCAGCGCGGCCAGGTCGCCCTGGTGGAAGGCGGCCTCCGGCACGTTGGCGCGGGCGAGGTCGAGCATGCCGGGGGACAGGTCGTAGCCGGTCACCTTGTGCCCGGCGGCGGTGAGTTGACGTGCCGTCGGCAGGCCCGTGCCGCAGCCCAGGTCCAGGATGCGGGAACCGGGCGGCAGGGCCCCGGCCAGCCAGGCGCCGGACGCGAGCTGTCCCTCCTTGTGCGGGAACGCTTCGTCGTAGCGGTCGCCGATGGCGTCGAACGCCTCGGCCTGGCCGCTGCGGTCCAGCCCTAAGCGGGCGTAGCCGTCGTAGTCTTCCCGCTGGTCGTCACCGCTCACGGCTCCGCCCTCTCTGCGACTGTCCTGTGCGACGCGACGTGTGATCGTCCGTCATCTGCCGTGCGGTCGTGCTGCCTTGCGAGTACCGCGGAGGCCGATCCTACGGTTGCCCCGAGGGGAGACGGCAAGCGGTCAGGCGCCGCAGGGTCCGTGCCGACCCATCAGCCACCCCCTAGGTCGGGAGGCGGTCGGGGAGCCGGTCCCAGTCGCCGGGCAGCGGGGGGACGGTCCAGGCGGGGTCGGGGCGCCAGTTCTCCCAGCCGGCGTCGAAGGGCGCGGCCCAGGACTCGATCAGCCCGACCGCCGCCCGTCCGGCGTCCCGCACCCGGACGGCCTGGCCGGCGCTCATCAGGCCCGTGCGCTGCGCCTGGGTGAACTCGTCCTCGTCCTTCCACTCCCAACTGCGGTCCGGGTAGACGGCGATGTCGAGGAAGTGGTCCTCCGAGTCGACGCCGCCGGCCCAGCGCACCAGCGGTTCTTCGAGGTTCACGTACCAGTTCCGGAACCGCCAGCCGTCGTCCCAGAAGAGCCAGACGGACCAGGGCTCGCCGGGCCGGGCGAGCTTGAGCACGCCGGGGCCGTGCCAGCGGGTGAGCGCGGTGGTGCGCGGCTTGGTGTAGCGGGTGACGAGCGGCTCCTGGTGCACGGGGGTGCCGTCGGCGAGCAGCGGCTTGACGCAGTCGGTGCCGGGGGCCATCCACACGGCGAGCAGCTCGTCGGTGTCCCGGACCACGGTGACGGGGCGGCAGATGTGCACGTGGTCGGTGGCGTTGCCGCGGTAGCGCCAGAGGATGTGGTCCCCCGGGGCCCAGGGGGTGGCGGCGCCCGCCGCCGCTGTGTTCACCGTGTCCGCCGTCATGGGCAGATCTTAGGTGTCTTGGGCAACGGGCGCCGTGACCTGTCCCACCCAGGGGAGGGCGGGAGCGTTCAGGGGCGCGTCATGCGCAGGACGTCCAAGGCCTCGTCCAGTTGCTCCCTCGTCAGCAACCCGCGCTCCACGTACCCCCCCTCCAGCACCGTCTCGCGGATCGTCTTCCGTTCGGCCAGCGACTTCTTGGCCACCTTCGCCGCCTCCTCGTAGCCGAGGTAACGGTTCAGCGGGGTCACCACCGACGGTGAGGACTCCGCGTACTCCCGCGCCCGCCCGACGTTCGCGGTGATGCCGTCGACCGTGCGGTCGGCCAGCAGCCGGCAGGCGTTGGCGAGGAGCCGGACGGACTCCAGGAGGTTCTTCGCCATCACCGGGAGCATCACGTTGAGCTCGAAGTTGCCCGCGGCGCCCGCCGTGGCCACGGTCGTGTCGTTGCCGGTCACCTGGGCCGCCACCATCAGCACCGCCTCCGGCACCACCGGGTTGACCTTGCCCGGCATGATCGAGGAACCCGGCTGCAGATCCGGCAGGCCGATCTCGGCGAGCCCGGTGCGCGGCCCGGAGGCCATCCAGCGCAGGTCGTTGGCGATTTTGGTGAGGCCGACGGCGATGGTGCGCAGCTGGCCGCTGGTCTCCACCAGCCCGTCGCGTGCGCCCTGTGCCTCGAAGTGGTTGCGGGCCTCGGTCAGCGGCAGCCCGGTCGTGCGGGCGACCTCGGCGATGACGGCGGCGGAGAAGCCGGGCGGGGTGTTGATGCCGGTGCCCACGGCCGTGCCGCCCAGCGGGAGTTCGGCCAGGCGCGGCAGCGAGGCGCGCAGCCGCTCGGCGCCGTAGCGGACCTGCGCCGCGTAACCGCCGAACTCCTGGCCGAGGGTCACCGGGGTGGCGTCCATCAGGTGCGTCCGGCCGGACTTCACGACGTCCGCGAACTCGCCCGCCTTGCGCTCCAGCGCCGCCTCCAGGTGCACCAGCGCCGGGATCAGGTCGCCGGTGACGGCCGCCGTGGCCGCGATGTGGATGGAGGACGGGAAGACGTCGTTGGACGACTGGCTGGCGTTGACGTGGTCGTTGGGGTGGACGTCGCGGCCGAGGCGTTCACTCGCGAGGGTGGCGATGACCTCGTTGGCGTTCATGTTGGACGAGGTGCCGGAGCCGGTCTGGAAGACGTCCACGGGGAAGTGCTCGTCCCAGCGCCCCTCCGCGACCTCGTCCGCCGCCTCCTCGACCGCGGCGGCGACGTCCGCTTCGAGCACGCCGAGTTCGGCGTTGACCCGCGCCGCAGCGGCCTTGATACGGGCCAGCGCGGCGATGTGGGCGCGCTCCAGGCGCTGGCCGCTGACGGGGAAGTTCTCCACGGCCCGCTGCGTCTGGGCCCGCCACTTGGCGTGGGCGGGGACGCGGACCTCGCCCATGGAGTCGTGCTCGGTGCGGTACTGCTGAGCGGTGGCGTTCTCGCTGTCGTTCATGGTCGTCGACCTCCTGACCAACAGAGCGTCCGCCCCGTCAATCCTGTTCCCGGTGTTCCCAAATCCACAACTGACGAGTAAATACCGCGGGTAACAGAAAACACCGGGGAGGCTTCATGACACGCAGACCCGCCCTGCGCTCCGCCCTCGCTTCCGTCGCGGCACTGGCCGCCGCCCTGGGCGGCATGGCCGTCACCGCCCCCGCCGCCCACGCGGCCCCCCGCACGGGCGCCACCGCGCTGAGCCCCGAGCTGGAGAAGGTCCGGGCGGCGGAGTCGGCCGAGCTGTACGGCGATGCCGCCGAGCGCCCGCTCGACCAGCGCAAGACCTCGCTGATCTCGCTGGGCGACAGCGAGATATCCGGCGAGGGCGTCGGCGTCTACGAACCGGGCACGAACGGCCCGGACAACTGGTGTCACCGCTCGCCCGACGCCGCCATCCACCGCACCGGGATCCCGGCGGACGTCACGTACAACGTCGCCTGTTCCGGAGCCACCACTGCCAACATCCGCATCGGCGGCACCAAGCAGTACGCGGACGAGCTCGTCCAGAGCGACAACCTCGCCGTCAAGGCCCGCACCACGCGCGTGAAGATGGTGCTGCTCGTCGCCGGTGCCAACGACGACCTCCAGTTCGGCCCGGTCATGACCGACTGCGTCGAGCGCTACCTGTTCCTCCAGGGCACGTGCCGGCCCAAGTACGAGCCCGGCTGGCAGGCCCGCGTCGACGGGCTCGTCCCCAAGGTCGAACAGACGGTGCGCGACCTGCGCAAGGTGATGACGGACGCGGGGTACGCGGACGGCGACTACAAGCTCGTGGTGATGGGCTACCCGAGCCCGATCGGCCCCGACATCGAGGACAACCCGAACTTTCCCGGCAAGTTGGCGGGCGGCTGCGTCGGCTACACCTCCGACGCGGCCTGGGGACGCAACGAGGCCGTGCCCGCCTTCGAGCGCGGCATGCGCAGGGCCGCCCTGGACACGGGCGCCGTCTACCTCGACAACTCGCGGCTCTTCCACGGGCACGAGGTGTGCATGGAGGACACCTGGGCCCGCGGCCTGTGGATCGACGTGACGAACCCGATCCCGCCGGACGCCAATTCGGTGCGGCAGTCCTTCCACCCCAACGAGCGCGGGCACGGCGCCTTCGCGTCCTGCCTGACGCAGCTGTACGACTCGGGCTACCAGGAGGCGGGTTGCGCCGACCCGGCGAGCACGGGCAAGCCGGTGCTGTACAAGGGCGGCTGGGACGACAAGTTCCGTCCCCTGAAGAGTGCCGCCACGGGCACCTGCGTCGACGCGTACGGCGCCGCGTCGGCCAACGGCACCGAGGTGGGCGGCTGGCCGTGCTCGGGTGCCCGTAACCAGCAGTGGTGGTACGACGGGACGCCCGGGACGCTGCACTCGGCGTTGTCGCACGCCCGGTGCGTGGACGTGCCCGGGGGCACGTATGCGGCCGGGGCCGCGGTGGAACTGTGGAACTGCCACGGCGGGGCCAACCAGCGCTTCACGCAGGACGGTCCGACGTTCCGGCCGGCGGCGGCACCGGGGCTGTGCCTGACGCTTGCCGCGCCCAAGGATCCGGTCCGTCTCCAGCGCTGTGACGGCTCTTCGAGCCAGCGCTTCGCGTGAGGCATTCGCGCTGTGGGCAGGCGTTCCGCAGGGCTGGGGGCCCCTCCCAGCGGTAGCTGGGGGAGGGTGGGCACAGCGCGACCACCGGCCCGCACCCGGCGACGTGCCCCGGCCGTAGGCGGCCTGGGTCGTCGGCCCGGTGCGGGCCGGCTTTGGTTGCTCGCGCAGTTCCCCGCGCCCCTTACGGGGCGCCCCGCTTACGGGGTGGTCCGCACCGGAATACTGGTGAACGTCGGTGCCGGCGCCGGGTCCGTGAAGAAGTCGTTCCCCTTGTCGTCGACGACGACGAACGCCGGGAAGTCCTCCACCTCGATCTTCCAGACCGCCTCCATGCCGAGCTCCGCGTACTCCACGACCTCGACCTTCTTGATGCAGTCCTGCGCGAGGCGCGCCGCCGGGCCGCCGATCGAGCCGAGGTAGAAGCCGCCGTGCGCGGCACACGCGTCGGTGACCTGCTTGCTCCGGTTGCCCTTCGCCAGCATCACCTTGGAGCCGCCCGCCGCCTGGAACTGCTCGACGTAGGAGTCCATGCGGCCGGCCGTGGTCGGGCCGAACGACCCGGACGCGTAGCCCTCCGGCGTCTTCGCCGGGCCCGCGTAGTAGACCGGGTGGTCCTTGAGGTACTGCGGCATCTCCTCGCCCGCGTCCAGCCGCTCCTTGATCTTCGCGTGCGCGATGTCGCGGGCGACGACCAGCGGCCCGGTGAGCGAAAGCCGGGTCTTCACCGGGTACTTGGTGAGCTCGGCGAGGATCTCGTCCATGGGACGGTTGAGGTCGATGCGCACCACGTCGTCATCGCTCAGGTGCTCGTCCGTCGTGTCCGGCAGGAAGCGCGCCGGGTCCGTCTCCAGCTGCTCCAGGAAGACGCCCTCGGCGGTGATCTTCGCGACGGCCTGGCGGTCGGCCGAGCACGAGACCGCGATGGCCACCGGGAGGGATGCGCCGTGCCGCGGCAGGCGCACCACGCGCACGTCGTGGCAGAAGCACTTGCCGCCGAACTGGGCGCCGATGCCGATCTTCTGGGTGAGCTCGAAGACCTTCTCCTCCAGCTCCTTGTCACGGAAGCCGTGGCCGAGCGGGGAGCCCTCCTCCGGCAGCTCGTCGAGGTAGTGCGCGGAGGCGTACTTGGCGGTCTTGAGCGCGTACTCGGCGCTCGTGCCGCCGACGACGATCGCCAGGTGGTACGGCGGGCAGGCGGCCGTGCCCAGCGAACGGATCTTCTCCTCCAGGAACTTCATCATGGAGGCCTCGTTGAGGACCGCCTTCGTCTCCTGGTAGAGGAAGGACTTGTTGGCCGAGCCGCCGCCCTTGGCCATGAAGAGGAACTTGTAGGCGCCGCCGTCGGTCGCGTAGAGCTCGATCTGCGCGGGGAGGTTGGAGCCGGTGTTCTTCTCGTCCCACATGGTCAGCGGGGCCATCTGCGAGTAGCGCAGGTTGAGCTCGGTGTACGCGTCGAAGATGCCGCGCGAGAGCGCCTCTTCGTCGCCGCCCCCGGTGAGGACGTTCTGGCCGCGCTTGCCCATGACGATCGCGGTGCCGGTGTCCTGGCACATGGGCAGCACGCCGGCCGCGGCGATGTTGGCGTTCTTCAGCAGGTCGAGGGCGACGAACTTGTCGTTGGCCGAGGCCTCGGGGTCGTCGACGATCTTCCGCAGCTGGGCGAGGTGCGCGGGGCGCAGGTAGTGCTGGATGTCGTGGATGGCCTCTTCGGCGAGCTTGCGCAGCGCCTCCGGCTCGACCTTGAGGAAGGTGCGCCCGTCGGCCTCGAAGGTGGACACGCCCTCGGCGGTGACGAGGCGGTACGGCGTGTCGTCCTCGCCCAGGGGCAGAAGATCGGTATAGGCAAACTCGGGCCGAGACATCGCGGCGATTCCCTCACTCTGCGGATGATGGTGCTGGCTTCCTCGACAGCCCCTCCAGCGTAGGCCGCCGGGACTCCGGGAGGTTTGTGAGGTAAGGCTCACTCCGTCCCCGCGCCCCCGCCCTCTATCGCGATCTATCGCGTTTGGGTACCCTGCTCCCGTGGACGAGTCATCTCTCGAAAAGCAGCCCCAGGACCGGCCGCAGGCCCCGGCGGCGCCCGTGATGCGAGCCTCCGATGCCGACCGCGACCGCGTCGCGGACATCCTGCGCGAGGCGCTGGCCGAGGGACGGCTCACGGCCGAGGAGCACGGCGAGCGGATCACCGCGGTCTACGAGGCCCGCACCGTCGGCGAGCTGGAGCCGTTGGTGCACGACCTGCCCGCAGGGCGGCGCCCCCACGAGCCGGCCGGCTCCGCGCGCCCGTACGACGCCTCCGTACGCCCCGCCCCCGCGCCCGCCGAGAATCTGGTCGCCGTCTTCGGCGCGGCCGAGCGCAAGGGCCGCTGGCGGGTCCCCGCGCGCACGAACGCCTTTGCGATGTTCGGCGGGGTGGAGATCGATCTGACCGAGGCGGTCTTCGAGCAGCGCGAGATCGTGATCAACGCCTCCGCGGTGTTCGGCGGGGTGGAGATTAAGGTTCCGGAAAATGTTTCCGTGCGTTCGACGGGGACGGGCATCTTCGGCGGCTTCGACGTCCGGACCCACGAGGCCCCGGATCCGGACGCCCCCGTGGTCGTGATCACGGGTTTTGCGGTCTTCGGCGGGGTCGAGGCCAAGGCTCGTCGCGGCAAGCGGCTCAAGAACCTCAGGTCGGGGCAATAGCCGCAGAGCGTGGCGTCCGGCGGCGTTCCGGTCATGGCAACGGTGTGAATAAGAGCGCGCACAGCGGGTAAAGCTTGGTGCATCGTCTCTCGTACGGCTGCGGGTGCGAATGGCCGTGCAGGGTGAGACGGCAAGGGTGACTCAACCGGCCGAGCTAAGCCGTCGTCAGGAGTAGACCGTGCTGCTACCGCATCAGCCCCTGCAGGAAGCCGCCGTACCGTCCCAGCGGATTTCCGCTCGGGAACAGGCGGGCCCCTGGCACTCGGAGGCGGTGTGCCGCCGGGATGAAGCCGGGCTCTTCTTCGCACCATCAAAGGAACCCACCGCTGCGCGGCTGTCCCGGGAGGAGGCCGCCAAGCGGGTCTGCGCCCGCTGCCCGGTGATGGTCGAATGCCGGGAGCACGCCCTGCTGCAGCCCGAGCCCTACGGGGTGTGGGGCGGGCTGACGGCCGCCGAGCGCCGGGTCGTGCTGGCCCGCCGCCGGCGCCGCGAGGCCGAGCTGCAGCGCTCGACGCGGGTCGCTGCCGCGGGCTGAGCGAAGCGATACATCACGGGCCGGGCCCCGCCGAACTCTCGGCGGGGCCCGGCCCGTTGTGCCCGTGCCCCGAAGGGGCGCCGGGAACTGCGCGACCAGCCGCGACGAACCCGCAGCCGACGCACTGCACTTCCCGCGGAGCGCCGCGTCAGCTGGGGCGCTCGAAGTCGATCGAGCTGTAGGCGCGCAGCTTCGACAGCCGGTGCTCGGACTCGATCAGCCGGATCGTGCCGGACTTGGAGCGCATCACCAGCGACTGCGTGGTCGCGGTCTCCGCGCGGTAGCGGACGCCGCGCAGCAGCTCGCCGTCGGTGA
Organism: Streptomyces sp. AM25; assembly: GCF_058146165.1. NCBI lineage: Bacteria > Bacillati > Actinomycetota > Actinomycetes > Kitasatosporales > Streptomycetaceae > Streptomyces > Streptomyces sp. AM25. Next base: position 15,869 of record NZ_JBKIWN010000008.1, read on the forward strand.
TGCCGGTCGCGACGAAGAACACGTTCTCCCCGCTGACGAGGTCCTCGGTGTGCAGGACGCGGTCCAGGTCGTGCCCGGCGTCGAGCGCACGCTGCCGCTCCTCGGCGTCCTTCGGCCACAGCTTGGCCTGGATGGTGCCGCCGAGGCACTTCATCGCGCAGGCCGCGATGATGCCCTCCGGGGTGCCGCCGACGCCCAGCAGCAGGTCCACGCCCGTGCCCTCGCGCGCGGCCATGATGGCGCCGGCCACGTCGCCGTCGGAGATGAACTTGATGCGGGCGCCCGCCTCGCGGATCTCCTTGACGATGCCCTCGTGCCGGGGACGGTCCAGGACGACGACGGTGACGTCCTCGGGGGCGGAGCGCTTCGCTTTCGCGATGCGGCGAATGTTGACGGCGACGGGGGCGTCGATGTCGACGAAGTCGGCCGCCTCGGGACCGGTGACGAGTTTGTCCATGTAGAAGACCGCCGACGGGTCGAACATGCTGCCCCGCTCGGCGACGGCCATCACGGAGACCGCGTTGGCCATGCCCTTGGCGGTGAGCGTCGTGCCGTCCACCGGGTCCACGGCGACGTCGCACTCCGCGCCCGTCCCGTCGCCCACGCGCTCACCGTTGTAGAGCATCGGGGCGTTGTCCTTCTCGCCCTCGCCGATGACGACGACGCCGTCCATCGAGACGGTGTGGATCAGCGCCCGCATGGCCCGCACGGCCGCGCCGTCGGCGCCGTTCTTGTCGCCGCGGCCGACCCAGCGGCCCGAGGCCATGGCCCCGGCCTCGGTGACCCGGACGAGCTCCAGCGCAAGGTTCCGGTCGGGCGCCTCGGGGCTGACCTCGAGCTGGGACGGCAGGTGATGATCGGTCATCGGGACGGACCTTTCTGTACGGCGTCGGCCGCGGGGAGGGTGCTCATGACTTTATCGGGTGATTGTGAATATGAGCAGGCCCCCCCACGCATGAGCGGTGTCAAGGCCCGTTCCACGGCATGCCGGGCCACCTGCGTAAAGATCGGCAGGGGCATGGGGGACGATGGGGGCGTGGCAGGAAGAGACGGCAAGAAGCAGAAGATCCGCAACATGGTGCTGTCCATGGCGGTCGTGATACCGGTGGCGTGGTTGAGCTACCTGTTCATCCCGCACGACGCCAACAAGGACCCCGTGCGGACGATCGGCTACCAGGTGGAGCTGAACGCGGCGCGCCGCGCCGCGCCGTACGCGGTGGCCGCGCCCGAGGGGCTCGGCGAGGGCTGGCGCGCGACCTCGGTCCGCTACGAGCCGCAGAGCAAGATGGGCTCCGTGTGGCACCTGGGCTTCCTCGACCCGCAGACGCAGTACGTGGGGATCGAGCAGAGCAACGGTTCTCCCGCCGTCTTCGTCGACGATGCCACCCAGCAGGCCGAGAAGACCGACAGGACCGTCCAGGCGGGCGGCCTCACGTGGCAGCGCTACGAGGGTTCGAAGTACAACGCCCTGGTGCACGAGGGGAGCGGGGTGACGACGGTGGTCACCGGCACCGCGTCGTTCGAGCGGCTGACGGAGGTGGCCGGCGCGCTCAAGGCGGAGAAGACGCCGAGCCCGGAGGGCACGCCGTCCGCGGCACCGTCCGCGGCACCGGCGGGCTGAGACACGGCAGTGGGCCGGGCGCCGTTCGCGGCGCCCGGCCCACTGCTGTTCTGTGACGGTCGTCAGGCAGTCGTCAGACGGTCGTGACGGCCTGGCCGTAGTCCAGGCGCGGGCCGCGCGGGCGGTAGGCGTCCGCGGCCGGGCGGCCGATGTTGACGATCATCAGCGGCGTGTGGTCGTCGTCCAGGAACTCCTTCTGCACGGCCGCGGCGTCGTAGCCGGTCATCGGGCCGGCGGCCAGGCCGGCCGCGCGCAGGCCGAGGATGAAGTACCCCGCCTGCAGGGCGCCGTTGAGCGTGGCGGACGACTCGCGGGCCGCGCGCTCGGCGAAGAAGAGGTCCTTGGCCTGCGGGAAGGCCGGGAAGAGGGCCGGCAGCTCCTCGTGGAACTCGTTGTCCGCGGCGAGGATCGCGACCAGCGGGGCGGCGCCGGTCTTGGCCCGGTTGCCCTCGGCCATGAGCGGGACCAGACGCTCGCGGGCCTCCGCGGAGCGGACCAGGACTATGCGCAGCGGGGACTGGTTGAAGGCGGTCGGCGCGAGCTTGACCAGGTCGTAGACGGCCTGCATCTGCTCGTCGGTGACGGGCTCCTCGGTGAACGCGTTGGCCGTGTGGGCCGCGCGGAAGAGGAGGTCCTGGGCGGCCTTGTCGAGGCTGAGGGTCATGTGGGGGCACCACCTGTCGCGTGGGGTTTCGAGCTGGCGACAGCCACTCTAGGCGCAAAGTGTATTAACTTTCAACTAAATGTGGACGGGGTCACTCGGCCCCGCCCGCCCGCGGCCCCTCAGTCCTCGCCGGCCTCCTCGTCCTCCCGGGCCAGCGCCGCGTCCAGCCGCGCCCGGGCGCCCTCCAGCCAGCGGCGGCACACCTTCGCCAGCTCCTCGCCGCGCTCCCACAGCGCGAGCGACTCCTCCAGCGTCGTACCGCCCGCCTCCAGGCGGCGCACCACCTCGATCAGCTCGTCCCGCGCCTGCTCGTAGCCCAGCGCCGCCTCTGCCTCTGCCTTCGCCTCCGTCGCCATGCGCACCAGCCTAGGCCGGGGGACCGACAACGGCCCGCACCGTGAACCCGCCCTCCGCGACCCGCGCCCGCAGCTCCTCGTCCGCCGCGACCTCGTCCGCCGTGCGCACCACGGAGCCGTCGGCGTGCTGCAGTACCGCATAGCCGCGGCGCAGCGTCGCGGCGGGGGAGAGCGAGACCACCCGGGCCAGGGTGTGCGTCAGCTCCGAGTCCGCCCGGTCCAGCAGGTGGCCCAGGGTGCGGCGGGCCCGGCCCTCCAGCGCGGCGATCTGCTCCTCGCGCTCGTCCACCATCCGCTGCGGGTGCTCCATGCACGGGCGCGCCCGTGCCGCCGCCAGGCCGCGCTCCTCGCGGTCCAGCAGCGCCGTCACGGAGCGCAGGGCGCGGTCGCGCAGGTGCTGCACGCGCGCGAGCTCCTCGCCCACGTCCGGCACGACCCGCTTCGCCGCGTCCGTCGGCGTGGAGGCGCGCAGGTCGGCCACCAGGTCGAGCAGCGGGGTGTCCGGCTCGTGCCCGATCGCCGACACCACCGGCGTGCGGCACGCGGACACGGTGCGGATCAACTGCTCGTCGGAGAACGGCAGCAGGTCCTCCACGCTGCCGCCGCCGCGGGCCACGATGATCACGTCCACCTCGGGCAGCGCGTCCAGCTCCTGCACCGCCTCGATCACGCCGGGCACCGCGTGCACGCCCTGCACCGGGACGTTGCGCACCTCGAAGCGCACGGCGGGCCAGCGGTGCCGGGCGTTCTCCAGCACGTCGCGCTCGGCGGCGGAGGCGCGGCCGCAGACCAGCCCGATCAGCTGCGGCAGGAACGGCAGTTCCCGCTTGCGCTCCGCCGCGAACAGCCCTTCCGAAGCAAGGGACTTCTTCAGCTGCTCCAGCCGCGCGAGCAGCTCCCCGACCCCGACGGGCCTGATCTCGGCGGCCCGCAGCGACAGTTGGCCGCGGGGGGCGTACCACTCGGGCTTGGCGTGCACCACGACGCGGGCGCCCTCGGCGACGACGTCGGCGACGCGGTCGAAGACGGCGCGGTAGCAGGTGACCGAGAGAGAGACGTCGTGCGAGGGATCGCGCAGCGTCAGGAACACGACGCCGGCGCCGGGGCGCCGGGACAGCTGGGTGATCTGCCCCTCCACCCAGACGGCGCCGAGCCGGTCGATCCACCCGCCGATGAGCCGGCTCACCTGACCGACGGGAAGCGGCGCTTCGGGAGACGTGGTTGCAGCCATGGGGCCGAGCCTAGGGCCTGTCCGATGGGGCCGGGGGGTGCGGTGGGTTCGGCACCTCCCCCCGCACCGCCGTCGTGGTTGCTCGCCGTTGCGGCAGGGTCAGAAGAGGCGGAGCCTCTTCGCTCCGTGCCCGAGGGGGCGCCAGGGGGCCGCTGCCTCCTCGACTCCGCCGCAATGGCGAGCAACCACGACGGCGGAATCCGGAGGTGCCGAACCGCCCGCACCCCCCACCGCTCACCCCGGCGCCGAGCGCCGGAGCACCTCCGCGCCCAGCACGCCGAGCCCCGCCGCCAGCCACAGACCGCCCACCACCTGGGCGGTCCCCGCCGCCTTGGCGATCACCACGATCACCACCGCCAAACCGGCGAGCGGCACCACCACGTGCCGCGCCAGCCGCGACCGTTTCCGTACCGCGAACCACCCCAGCACCGACAGGTGCAGCAGCCCGAACGCCACCAGTGCCCCCACGTCCACCACGGACACCAGCCGGTCCAGCCCGTCGTCCCGCCGTGCCGCCCACACGGCGGCGCACAGCGTCACGACCGCCGCCCCCAGCACGGCCGGCCGCGGCACCCCGGAGCCCCGGTCCACCTTCGCCAGCAGCACCGGCAGCCGCCGGTCCCGCGCCATGGCGAACAGCAGCCGCCCGGCCGCCGCCTGCCCGGCCAGCGCGGCGAACGCCGCACCGATGGCCTTGCTGAAGGCCACCAGGTCGTGCAGCCACGGACCCGTCGCCGCGTCGACGGTGTCGTAGAACGCCGCCCCCTGACGGGCCGGCTTCGCCGCCAGCTCCTGCGGCGACACCGGCGCGAGCAGCGCGGCCAGGTACGCCTGCAGGACGAACAGCACCCCCGCCACCGCCAGGCACGTCAGCACCGCCCGCGCGACCTTCCCGCTCCCCCCGGCCGACTCCTCCGCGAACGCGGCGATCGCGTCGAAGCCCAGGTACGACAGCACCGCCACCGACACGGCGGCCAGCACCGCGTCCCAGGAGAAGCCGCCCACTCCGCCGAACGGGGACAGCCAGTCGCGCCGGGGCCCGTGCTCCACGAGTGCGACGCACGCCGCGGCCACGAAGACCAGCAGCACCGCGATCTCCATGGCCAGCACCAGGAAACCGACCCGCGCGGCGGCCCGTACGCCCCACAGGTTCAGCGCGGTCGTCACGACCACCGCGAGCGCCGTCCACACCCACTGCGGGACGGACGGGACGAGCGCGTGCAGCGCGATCCCCGAGAAGAGGTAGGCCACGGCCGGGATCAGCAGGTAGTCCAGCATCGCCATCCACCCGGCGACGAACCCCGCGCCCTCGCCGAGCCCCACGCGCGCGTACGCGTAGACCGACCCAGCCTGCGGGGCGACCCGCACCATCTGCGCGTAGGAGAAGGCCGTGAACCCCATCGCGACCGTCGCCACGACGTAGACCAGCGCGACCGCCCCGTGCGACTTCGCGTCGAGCGTGCCGAAGACGCCGACGGGCGCCATGGGGGCGATGAACAGCAGCCCGTAGACGACGAGGTCCCGGAAGCCGAGCTCGCGGCGCAGCCCCCCGGCGGTGCCGGAAACGGGTGATGCGGACGATGCGGACATGCGGTCATCGTCCCCCAGCTGCGGCCCGCGCGCTGTCGGTGCCGCCCCGTACGATGGACGCCATGACCACTCCCACTGCCCGCAAGGTCCTGCTCGCCGCCCCCCGTGGCTACTGCGCGGGCGTGGACCGCGCCGTGATCGCCGTCGAGAAGGCGCTGGAGCAGTACGGTGCGCCCGTGTACGTGCGCCACGAGATCGTCCACAACAAGTACGTCGTGAAGACGCTCGAGAAGAAGGGCGCGATCTTCGTCGAGGAGACGGCGGAGGTGCCCGAGGGCAACATCGTCATCTTCTCGGCGCACGGCGTGGCCCCCGTGGTCCACGAGGAGGCCGAGCGCGGCAGGCTGGCGACGATCGACGCCACGTGCCCGCTGGTCACCAAGGTCCACAAGGAGGCCGTCCGGTTCGCCAAGGAGGACTACGACATCCTCCTCATCGGTCACGAGGGCCACGAAGAGGTCATCGGCACCTCCGGCGAGGCCCCCGACCACATCACCCTGGTCGACGGCCCGGAGGACGTGGCGAACGTCGAGGTCCGCGACCCGGACAAGGTCGTCTGGCTGTCCCAGACCACCCTGTCCGTCGACGAGACGATGGAGACGGTCGACGCCCTCCAGGGCCGCTTCCCCAACCTCCTCTCGCCCCCCAGCGACGACATCTGCTACGCCACGCAGAACCGCCAGATCGCGGTCAAGCAGATGGGCGCCGACGCCGATCTGGTGATCGTCGTGGGCTCGAAGAACTCCTCCAACTCCGTCCGCCTCGTCGAGGTCGCCCTCGGCGCCGGCGCGCGCGACGCGCACCTGGTCGACTACGCCGAGGAGATCGACGAGGCCTGGCTGGAGGGCGTGGGCACGGTCGGCGTGACCTCGGGCGCCTCGGTGCCGGAGATCCTCGTCCAGGGCGTCCTGGAGTGGCTCGCGCAGCGCGGCTTCGAGGACGTCGAGGTGATCACCGCGGCCGAGGAGTCCATCACCTTCTCCCTCCCGAAGGAGCTCCGCCGCGACCTGCGTACGGAGGCCGCGGAAAAGGTGCGGCCGTCCGAGGGGTGACGGTGCCCGTCGGCCCGTAGCGTGGTCGGCATGAACGTATTCGGCGTGGACATCGGCGGATCGGGCATCAAGGGCGCGCCGGTCGACCTGGTGCGCGGCGAGGTGGCGGCGGAGCGCTTCAAGGTGCTCACGCCGCACCCGGCCACCCCGGACGCGGTCGCGGACGGTGTCGCGGAGGTGATGCGGCGCTTCGGCGGGGCGACGGGTCCCGTCGGGGCGACGTTCCCGGGTGTCGTCGTCGGCGGCACGACCCGGACCGCGGCCAACGTGGACAAGGGCTGGATCGGCACGGACGCGGCCGGCCTGCTCGGCGAGCGCCTGGGCGCGCCGGTCACCCTGCTCAACGACGCGGACGCGGCCGGCCTGGCCGAGATGTCCTTCGGCGCCGGACGCGGCCGCAAGGGCACCGTCGTCGTGCTCACCTTCGGCACCGGCATCGGCAGCGCCGTCTTCACCGGCGGCCGGCTGGTGCCCAACACCGAGCTGGGCCACCTGGAGCTCAAGGGCCACGACGCGGAGACCCGCGCCTCCTCCCGGGCCAAGGAGGACGGCGGGCTGACCTGGGAGCGCTGGGCCCGCCGGGTACAGAAGTACCTCGCGCACGTGGAGATGCTCTTCTCGCCCGAGCTCTTCGTCATCGGCGGCGGCGTCAGCCGCAAGGCCGACAAGTTCCTGCCGCTGATCGAGGGGATCAGCGCCGAGATCGTTCCTGCTGCCCTGGAGAACAACGCGGGGATCGTGGGGGCCGCGATGGCCGCTTCCGCTGCTGGAGCCGTTCCCGCCGCCGCACCCTGATCAGCGCGACCCGCCGGTAGAGACCGATGAGCGCGGCGAGCAGGGTGCCCGCGTAGAGCCAGCCGGCCTGCAGCGACAGCACGGTGACCAGGCCCATGATCCGGGCGCCGAGGCCGCCGCCGCTGCTGTTGCTGATCGGCAGTGCGCCGACCGCGAAGGCGATCGGCGCACTCACCGGCGCGGTCAGCACCTCGGCCGGGCGCACCCACAGGGCGCAGCCCGCGCAGGCCAGCAGGAAGCACACGCCGTACGCGACGGGCGAGCCGTCCAGCGTCATGGCGTCGAGCTTGCCGGCGGCCAGCATCACCAGCGCGGTGAGCAGCCCGCTGCCGAGGCCCGTCAGGCGGGCCGGGGGCAGCTGCTCCAGGCGGCGGGGCCGTAGCGGGCGGGTGCGGCCCGGCAGCCGCCGGGCCCGGAAGACCGAGCTGCTCTCGCCCGCTCCCACGGGGACGGCGGGGCGGGGCACCGGTGTGTCGCGGCGGACCTTGCGCTGGGGGGTACGCGTGCTGGGTTGCTCCACGCGACCAAAGTAGGTCGGGGGACCGGGGGAACCCCGGATGGGACACGCCCTTTGACCCCCCTTGGCCGTGCGTTCGGCCGATCCCCCGCAGGGGGCCGGGCCCCGTAGACTGGGGGACCGGCCCGCCCGGGCCGCGAACCTTTGGAAGCTACGGGAAGTCGTCACGTGTCGCTCACGATCGGAATCGTCGGTCTGCCCAATGTCGGCAAGTCGACCCTGTTCAACGCCCTGACCAAGAACGACGTGCTGGCGGCCAACTACCCGTTCGCCACCATCGAGCCCAACGTCGGCGTCGTCGGCGTCCCGGACGCCCGGCTCACCAAGCTGGCGGAGATCTTCGGCTCGCAGAAGATCCTCCCCGCCACGGTCGACTTCGTCGACATCGCCGGCATCGTCCGCGGCGCCTCCGAGGGCGAGGGCCTGGGCAACAAGTTCCTGGCCAACATCCGTGAGTCCGACGCGATCTGCCAGGTCATCCGCGCCTTCAAGGACGAGAACGTCGTCCACGTCGACGGCAAGGTCTCGCCCAAGGACGACATCGAGACCATTAACACCGAGCTGATCCTCGCCGACCTGCAGACCATCGAGAAGGTCCTGCCGCGCCTGGTGAAGGAGTCGCGGATCAAGAAGGACGTGGCCCCGAAGGTCAAGGCCGTCGAGGAGGTCAAGGCGATCCTGGAGGAGGGCACCACCCTGTTCTCCGCCGGCATCGTCCAGGGCACCGAGAAGGCCGAGATCCTGCACGACCTGCACCTGCTGACGGTCAAGCCCTTCCTGTACGTCTTCAACGTCGACGAGGACGAGCTGGCCGACGAGGCCTTCAAGGACGAGCAGCGGGCCCTGGTGGCCCCCGCCGAGGCCATCTTCCTCAACGCCAAGCTGGAGGCCGACCTGGCCGAGCTGGACGACGAGGAGGCCCTGGAGCTCCTCCAGTCCGTCGGCCAGGAGGAGCCCGGCCTGGCCACGCTGGCCCGCGTCGGCTTCGAGACCCTGGGCCTGCAGACCTACCTGACGGCCGGCCCCAAGGAGTCCCGCGCCTGGACGATCCAGAAGGGCGCCACGGCCCCCGAGGCGGCCGGTGTCATCCACACCGACTTCCAGAAGGGCTTCATCAAGGCCGAGGTCATCTCCTTCGCCGACCTGGTCGAAACCGGCTCCGTCGCCGAGGCCCGCGCGGCCGGCAAGGCCCGCATGGAGGGCAAGGAGTACGTGATGGCCGATGGGGACGTGGTGGAGTTCCGCTTCAACGTCTGACGAGCGTATCGCCTGTGAGGGGCCGGACCTTCGGGTCCGGCCCCTTCGCGTTCCCGCCCCCTGACTCCCCCTGACTCCCCCTGACTCCCCGTGACCGCCGCCCCCGCTGCATCGATGCAGAAGTGCTCCCGGTGCGTGCTCCCTGCATGTGCCGACGGTTCTCAACTACGCACCGCCCACCTGCAATTCACCACATCCGGTGATTCCTTGGCCTAGAGTTGCGCTCCGCAACCGACGGTTGCCAAGCTGTTGCGGACTGTCAACCCCTTGGGAGTGGACGTGGCATTCGGTGACCAGCCCGCATACCTCCGTGTGGCCGGCGATCTGCGCCAGAAGATCGTGGCGGGCGAGCTGCCGCCGCACACCCGGCTCCCCTCCCAGGCGAGGATCCGGGAGCAGTACGGCGTCTCGGACACGGTGGCCCTGGAGGCCCGCAAGGTCCTGATGGCCGAGGGCCTGGTCGAGGGGCGTTCCGGGTCGGGGACGTACGTCCGCGAGCAGCCCGTGCCGAGGGCCGTGGTGCGCACGGGGTATCGCGCGCTCGGGGACTCGACGCCCTTCCGCCAGGAGCAGGCCGACGAGCGGGTCGGCGGCACCTGGGAGTCGCGCAGCGAGCAGAGCATGGCGGACGCGGGCATCGCGCGGCGGCTGCGGATCACGCCCGGGGACCGGGTGATGCGTACGCATTATCTGTTCCGCTCCGCGGGCGAGCCCGTGATGCTCTCCACGTCCTGGGAGCCCCTGACGGTCACGGGGCGTACACCCGTGATGCTGCCCGAGGAGGGGCCGCTGGCGGGCCGCGGGGTGGTCGAGCGGATGGCCGCCATCGATCTGGTGGTGGACAACGTCACCGAGGAGGTGGGCGCCCGGCCGGGGCTCGCGGAGGAGACGCTGGCGCTGGGCGGGGTGCCCGGGCACTGCGTCCTGGTGGTCTCGCGGACGTACTTCGCGGGCGGCTGTCCGGTCGAGACGGCGGACGTGGTGATGCTCGCCGAGCGCTATCGCGTCGCTTACCACCTTCCGGTGAAGTAGTGGTGACGTGCACATGAACTGACTTTGGAGTCAGGTTCCAGGGTCCCGGAATCCTCTTGTCATGGTCCGTACCAGCGGGTAGGAACAGCCCCTTATGTCCGGGTTCGTCCCGGTGTGGAAGAGGCTCTTTCGGTGTTGCAAAACTCACAGACGCCCAGGTCAGAGCCATTTTGCGGAACCAAGTCGGCGAAATCGCTCGTACGATGGCGCGGTTTGTGTCCTGCCGTGGGGGAGTAGAAAGAAAAGGAGATCCGGGGCGTTGAGTACCGAAGCGGGTTCCCACTCCAGTAATTACCGCCGGACGCTCGGTCCGGTGGCCCTGACGGCCGTCGGCCTCGGGTCCATCATCGGCTCCGGCTGGCTGTTCGGCGCCCAGCGCGCCGCGGCCATCGCCGGTCCTGCGGCGATCCTCGCCTGGGTCATCGGAGCGGCCGTCGCACTGACCATTGCGCTCACCTACAGTGAGCTGGGCGCGATGTTCCCGAAGGCCGGCGGCATGGTCCGCTACGGCCAGCTCTCGCACGGCTCGCTCGCCGGCTACCTGGCGGCCTGGGCCAACTGGATCGCGATCGTCTCCGTCATCCCCGGCGAGGCGACCGCCTCCGTGCAGTACATGAGCTCCTGGAAGTGGGACTGGGCCAAGTCGCTCTACGACGGCAAGGAGCTGACCGGCAGCGGTGTCGCGCTGGCCTCCGTGCTGCTGCTCTTCTACTTCTTCCTCAACTGGTTCGCGATCTCCCTGTTCGCGAAGACCAACAACGCGATCACGGTCTTCAAGGTCGTCGTCCCCGCGCTCACCGCGGGCGCGCTGATGATGTCGCACTTCGACACGCACAACATCGAGTCGGCCGGCGGCTTCACCCCGAACGGCTGGAGCTCGGTCTTCACCGCGGTCGCGCTCTCCGGCATCGTCTGGGCGTTCAACGGCTTCCAGTCCCCGCTGAACATGGCCGGCGAGGCCCGCAACCCGGGCAAGTCGCTGCCGAAGGCCGTCATCGGCTCGATCCTCATCGCGCTGGTCATCTACATCGCGCTGCAGGTCGCCTTCCTGATGGCCGTCCCGTCCTCCGACCTGGCCCAGCACGGCTGGTCCGGCCTCGGCACGATCTACAAGTCGCCGCTGGCCGACCTGGCCATCGCCTGGGGCCTGAACTGGCTCGCGATCGTGCTGTACGCGGACGCCTTCATCTCCCCGTCCGGCACCGGCATGATCTACGCCGCCACCACCTCCCGGATGGTCCAGGGCGTCCAGGAGAACGGCCACCTGCCCGGCGTCTTCGGCAAGGTCGACAAGAAGACCGGCGTCCCGCGCCCGGCCCTGCTGCTCAACCTGGGTGTCGCCTTCATCTTCCTGGCCGTCTTCCGCGGCTGGGGCTCGCTCGCCGAGATCGTCTCGGTCGCGACCGTCATCTCGTACATCACCGGCCCCGTCGCCGTGATGTCGCTGCGCCGCATCGCCCCGGGCATCAAGCGCCCGGTCATGCTGCGCGCGATGCCCGTCATCGCCCCCATCGCGATGACCTTCGGCTCCCTGGTGCTCTACTGGGCCCGCTGGCCGCTCACGGGCAAGGTCATCCTGATCATGGCCGTTGGCCTGCCGATCTGGGCCTGGTACGAGCTGCGCAAGCCGTGGGCCGAGCTCAAGCCGCACCTGCAGGCCGGCGTCTGGATGATCGCCTACCTGCTCGTGATGGCCGCGGTCTCCTGGGCCGGCGGCACCGAGTTCGGCGGCAAGGGCTACCTTGCGGCCGGCTGGGACATCGCGGTCGTCGTCGTGATCGCCCTCGCCTTCTACGTGTGGGGCGTGCGCAGCGCGTGGCGCAACCCGACCCTTGTGGAGACCGAGAAGGAGATGCTCGCCGCCGAGGAGGCCGAGGAGGCCGCCGCGGCGGAGGGCGAGAAGGTCAAGTAAGACCGCATGCGGCCACCCTCGGTGGCCAAATGCGTACCTCTTCGTGAAAACCCGTATCCGCTGCGTAAAGGTCGGGCGTACGCTCGGGCATATGCGGACTGCGGTTTCTTCGGGAGGCGCCGAAGGGCGTGCGCCGGTGCGCGCAGCTTCGGCGGGAGGGCAGGGGCGATGAATGACTCCGGACCGGTCCTGCCCTGGCTGGTGATCCGCCAGGACGAGAACGGCAACCGCTACCGCGTCGGGCGCTATGCGACCCGGACGGAGGCCGAGCGCGTTGCCGACCGGCTGGACGCCCATGGCAACCGGCAGCTCTACATCGTGGAGCGGGTGGGCCGGGCGGTCTCGTAGCCCGTGCGCCCCGCCGGCATCCGACTTCCCCGTGCCCCCTGAGGGCGCGGGGAAGTTCTGCTGTGACCGCCTAGACTCTCCCCTCATGGCTACGGTGCGTGTGGTGGTGGGCGGAGCGGTCTTCGACCGGGGGCGGCTGCTGGCCGCGCGACGCAGCGCCCCGCCCGAGCTGGCCGGCCGCTGGGAGCTGCCCGGCGGCAAGCTGGAGCCCGGCGAGACGCCCCAGGAGGCGCTCGTGCGGGAGCTGCGCGAGGAACTGGGCATCGAGGCCGAGCCGCTGGAGCCCATCGCCGGGGAGTGGCCGCTGAAGCCCGGGTACGTCCTGCAGGTGTGGACGGCCCGGCTGTTGTCGGGCGAGGCCCGGCCGCTGGAGGACCACGACGAACTGCGCTGGCTCACCCCCGACCGCGTCGACGAGGTCGACTGGCTGGACCAGGACCGCCCCGCGGTGGCCGCCGCCGCGCGGCTGCTGGAGAAGCTGCCCCGGTGAAGCGGTGGGGGATCCGCACGGCGAAGGGTCCCCACTACGCCGAACGTGGCATGCTCCGCGGACGGACGCCGCAGAACACGATAGGCCGCCCCCCATACCGGGTATGTGCTGATTATTATCCCCAAAGCCGGTCATACCGGCGGGGTCGCAGCGGTCTGGGAAGTGGTCGGCGTGAGCGACAGCGCAGGGACCCTGGCTTCGACGCCCGGATTCGCCGAGTGGACCTTTCCCGCCGAGGCCGGCGCCGTGCGGACCGCGCGCACCCTCGTCCGCGACACCCTGCGGGAATGGGGCCTCGACGCGGTCACGGACGTGACGGTCCTGCTGGTCAGCGAGCTGGTCACCAACTCCCTGCGGTACGCCAGCGGTCCCATCGGCGTCCGGATGTACGCACATGCCGGCCCCACCCTGCTCGTCGAGGTCTCCGACCCCGTGCCCGCCCCGCCCCGCGAACGCCCGGCGGGCGCCGACGACGAGGGCGGCCGCGGACTCCAGCTCGTCGCCCTGGCCTCGCGGCGCTGGGGCACCCGGCCCGCCACTACCGGCAAAACGGTGTGGTTCGAGCTGAGCTTGCCGAGTTCCTGACACGGGGAGAAGACATAGCGGGTTGAGACCGTGCTGTGATCGTGAAGTCCGTGTTCCGAGGGCCTGCCGTGCTGGATACTCGGCCTTCTGATGCCGGTGCGAGCACATGAGCCGGAGGGGACGGGCACGTGAGCGAAAAGCCAGCGGGTACTGCAGCGGGCGGTCCGGAGGGTACGGGCGCCACGGCGATGTGGCAGAACAGTCCGCCCGGTTCCCTCTACGACCACATCCGTGTGGCGTCGTTCTCGCTGGGCCCCGACGGGCGGATCGAGCAGTGGAGCGAGCGGGCCGCGGAACTGTTCGGCATAGCGGCCCGGCAGGCCGTCGGCAGGGATCCGCTGGACGTGCTCGCCCCCGCACCGGCCGCGCGCCGCAGGCCGCTGACCGACACCCCGTTCCTGGGCGACGGCGGCCTCGACGGGCGCGCCTGGACCGGCCTGGTGCCCTATCAGCGCGGCGACGGCGGCGGCCCTCGGCAGGGCCTGGCCGAGATCTATGTGATGCCCAGTGAGAACCGGCGCGGCGAGCGCGCGGCGCTCTGTGTGGCCGTCGATGTCAGGGCGTTGCGCGGAATAGAGACCGACATTGCCGCTTCGGAAGCCGTTTTCGGCCAATCTCCGCTCGGCTTCTTCTTCGTCGGTACGGACTTGACCCTGCTGCGCGTCAACGAGAGTTTCGCCCAGGCCTTCGGCCGCCCCGCCGACTGGCACCGCGGCCGCACCCCGCACGACTTCCTGCCCCGCATCGAGGCCGAGCGGCTGACGGCCGCGCTGCGCCAGGTCCTCGACACCGGAAAGCCGGTGGCGGACCTTCAGCTCGTCGGGCCCGTGCCCGGCCGGCACGAGCGGCGCCGCTGGTCGGTGTCGCTGTACCGGCTGCACAGCGGCAGCGGGCGGCCGATCGGGGTGGCCGCGATCGCCGCCGACGTCACCGGGCGGCGCCGGGCGGAGCGCGAGGCCGCGGGGGTGCGCCGCAACCTCGCGCTGCTCAACGAGGCGGGCGCGCGCATCGGCAACTCGCTGGACCTGGAGACCACCGCCCGCGAACTGCTGGACGTCGCCGTCCCGCAGTTCTGCGACCTCGCCTCCGTCGACCTCTACCAGGGCCTGCTCGTCGGCGACGAGGCGCCGCCCGGACTCGCCGACGGCAGCGGCGAGCTGCGGCGCGTCGCCTACTCCAGCGCGGTCTCCGGGGTGCCGGTCGACGCGGACTGCAAGTCCGTCCAGGTCGGCGAGGTGCACCGGTACCCGTTCCACTCACCCTGCGCCCAGGCGCTGCGCACCGCCCACGTGCAGAACGTCCCCTGCCGTGTGAGCGAGGAGGGCGGCCCGGAGCTGGGCGCCGTCGTGCAGTCCACGCTGGCGGTGCCGATGGTCGCCCGGGACACGGTGGTGGGGCTGGCCCAGTTCTCCCGTACGAAGGGCAGCGAGCCGTTCGGCGAGCGCGACACCGCCCTCGCCGTCGAGCTGGCGGCCCGCGCGGCCGTCTGCATCGACAACGCCCGGCTCTACCGGCGCGAGCACGAGCGGGCCCTGATCCTCCAGCGCAGCCTGCTGCCCCCGGGCGACCCGGAGGCCGCGGGCCTCGACATCGCCTGCCGCTACCTGCCCGGCAACGCGGCCACGGAGATCGGCGGTGATTGGTTCGACGTCATCGAGCTGCCCGGGCACCGCACCGCCCTGGTCGTCGGCGACGTCATGGGACGCGGCCTGCGGGCGGCCGTCGCCATGGGCGAACTGCGCACCGCCGTGCGCACGTTGGCCATGCTCGACCTGGAGCCCGCCGAGGTGCTCTCCGCGCTCGACGAGATCGCCCACGGCCTCGGCCGCCCCGGCGGCAAGCAGTCCGCCCCGCGCGGAGTGCGCGGCAGCATCCGGCCCTCCGACCTCTCCGAGGTCTACCTGGCCACCTGCGTCTACGCGGTCTACGACCCGGTCACCCGGCGCTGCACGGTGGCCAACGCCGGGCACCTGCCGCCCGTCCTGGTCGAGGAGGGCGAGCCGGCGATGCTGCTGGACGTGCCGCCGGGCATGCCGCTGGGCGTCGGGGGCGAGCCCTTCGAGGAGACGGTCGTCGAGCTCCCCGAGGGTGCGCTGCTCGCCCTCTACACCGACGGCCTGGTCGAGTCCCGGGACCACCCGTTGGACGAGGGCCTGGAGGCCTTCCGCGAGGCCCTGCACGATCCGGGCCGGCCGCTGGAGGACGTCTGCGACCACGTGCTGGGCGCCCTCGACACCCACCACGGCGAGGACGACATCGCCCTGCTCATGGCCAAGGTCCGCGGCCTGCCGGCGGACCGGGTCGGCGACTGGACCCTGCCGCCCGAGCCGCGCTCCGTCGCCCGCGCCCGCGAACTGGCCCGCGACCAGCTGACGGCCTGGGAGCTGGACGGCCTCGTCGACACCACCGAGCTGCTGGTCAGCGAGCTCGTCACCAATGCGCTCCGCTATGGCGAAGGGGAGATCCGGTTGCGGCTGTTGCTGGACCGGACGCTGGTGTGCGAGGTGTGGGACGGGGGCTTGGTGCAGCCGAGGCGCCGTCGGGCGCGCGATACCGACGAGGGCGGTCGTGGGCTTCAGCTGGTCGGCCTGCTGAGTGCGGCCTGGGGGAGCCGGCGGATTCCTCGGGGCAAGACCGTGTGGTTCGAATTGGCGTTGCCGGACGGGGGGTCGGCTCCGCCGGATGCGGTTGAGGCGTTGCTGAGCCTGTACTGAGGGCGGTGGGTACGTGCGGGTTGTCGTTGGCCGGTCGCGCAGTTCCCCGCGCCCCTTACGGGGGCGCGATGCAACACCGCGCCCCGAAGGGGCGCGGGGAACTGCGCGACCAGCCACGGACGGCCTGCAGTCGAACCGCACTTCAAGGCCCCAGCCGCCCCCTCGTCGACCCGCCTCCGAAGGACGGTGGCAGGAGGCCCGTGAGGATGATGCCGCCCATGAGGGCCGCGCCCACGCCGTGGGTGGGGGTGGCGTAGTCGGCCACGTCGCGTTCGGCCAGGGTGCGGGCCTGGACCGCCAGGGCCAGGGCGGCCACGGGGTCGCCGCGGGCCAGGGTCAGGCGGCGTTCCGCCTCGGCCAGCAGGGTGCGGGCCCGGCAGCCGACCGCGCCCCGGTGGGTGGCGACGAAGTCCCGCGCGGCGGCGGCCTCGCCGCGGGCGGCCTCCAGCGGGTCGAGGACCCGGATCACCTCGCGCGGGTCGCGCGTGCCGTCCGCCATGGTGCGGAGCGCGGCGTGCAACCGGGCCGTGGCGCCGGTGAGTTCGCGGACGTGCCGGAGCGCGGCCGTGACCAGGGTGCGGGCCTGGGAGAGGGCGGCCTCGGCGGCGCGGAGGGAGACGACGGCCTGTTCCGCGTCGCCGCCGGTCAGGGCGGCACGGGCCTCGGTGAGTGCGGCGCCGGCGAAGACGAGGCGGGCGCGGGCCTCGGCCGGGTGGCGGGCGACGGGGGCGAGGGCGGCGTCCGGGCAGTGCGCGGCGACGGCCGCCAGCGCCGCCTCGGCGGTGCGCAGGCGCGGGGCCAGGGCGCGGGCCGCGGCCTCGGCCCGTACCAGCAGCATGCCGGCGTTGGCGCGTATGCCGCGGAGCCGGTCGAAGGCGGCGGACTCGGCGTCCAGGCGGCGGTTGGCGCTGGTGCAGCGGGAGCAGATGCCGTCGAGGGCGTGCCGCCGGGCGTCCTCGTCCTCGTACGGCGCGTCGTCCAGCTGCCGGCGGAGCCGGAAGGCGTCGGCCAGTTCGCCGCGGGCCCAGTCCACGGCCTCGGCGAAGGGGCGGGTCGCGGCCGGGCCCAGCTGGACGGTCGCGAAGTGGAGCTCCTCGGCGCTGGTGCGGACCGCGTCGTCGGTGTCGACGAGGTTCCGGCAGGCCTCCGAGTCGAGTTCGGACAGCGGGGTCAGCGGCTGGGCCATCCGGGCGAGCCCGAGCGGGGTGGCCGTGGAGACCAGCGGGTACGCATCCTCCTCCGCCAGGTATTCGGCCGCGCGGCGGCGCCGGGCGGCGCGGCGCGAGGCGAGGTAGAGCCCGCCCAGGCACAGGCCGCCGCCCCCGGCCACGGGGACCCAGACCCGGCGGTCGCCGGGCAGCAGCCCGTCCCCGCCGGGGTCGCTGCTGCCGGGCAGGATGAGCGGGGTGCGGACGGGCTCGCCGCGCAGCACGGCGCGGTAGCCGTCGGCGGCGCCGATGGCGGCCCCGGCCCAGTCGTGCTCCTTGAGGGCGGGGGAGATGGCCAGGGCGGCCACGGCGGAGAGCTGGTCCTGCCGGAAGCCGGAGTCCTCGGCGGCGGAGACGGCGTACTGGCGGCCGGAGGTGGAGATGGCGAGCAGGACGTCGTGCGGCCCGAGACCGTTGCGGTCGGCGGTGGCGTCGGCCCAGTCGTGGGCGCCCCGGCCGGAGAAGTCGTGGACGTAGGTGACGTACAGCTGGACGTGCTGGGTGGCGTGCAGCCGGTCCAGGGCGGCCTCGACCTGGCCGCGGCGGTGCCCGAGGGCGCCGACGGTGTCGGTGATGCGGCCGCCGGAGTCCAGGTCGAGCGGGGTGTCGGCGCGGGCGGACGCGGCGGGGAGGAACAGGGCGCACAGCGCGGAGAGGGCGCCGACCAGGGCCATGCCGGGGAGCGCCGCGGACCGTGCGTACCGCGTCGGAAGCCGCGTCACATTTTGGAGCGTATGACCGGAATCGCCGGTCCGCTACCGCTGGCAGCTGTGCGGTTGCTGTGAGTGGTCGTGTGCGCCCCCGGCCCGTCCTGCCCGAGTCCTACCTGCTCCGTCGCCCGATCTTGCTGCCCAGCCAGACCAGCGGGTCGTAGCTGCGGTCCACCACCCGCTCCTTGAGCGGGATCAGCGCGTTGTCCGTGATGCGGATGTGCTCCGGGCACACCTCCGTGCAGCACTTGGTGATGTTGCAGTAGCCGAGCCCGTGCTCCTCGCGCGCCCCGCGCTTCCGGTCGGTGCCCGTCTCCTCCGCCGCGTCCAGCGGGTGCATGTCCAGCTCCGCGATCCGCATCAGGAAGCGCGGCCCCGCGAACACCTCCTTGTTCTCCTCGTGGTCGCGGACCACGTGGCAGGTGTTCTGGCACAGGAAGCACTCGATGCACTTGCGGAACTCCTGCACCCGGTTGACGTCCTCCTGCATCATCCGGTACTCGCCCGCCTTCACCCCGGGCGGCGGGACGAAGGACGGGATCTCGCGGGCCTTGGCGTAGTTGTACGAGACGTCCGTGACCAGGTCGCGCAGCACCGGGAAGGCCCGCATCGGGGTCACCGTGATCGTCTCCGCGGGATCGAAGACGGACATCCGCGTCATGCACATCAGCCGCGGGCGCCCGTTGATCTCCGCGCTGCACGAACCGCACTTGCCCGCCTTGCAGTTCCAGCGGACGGCCAGGTCAGGGGCGGTGGTGGCCTGGATGCGGTGGACGATGTCGAGGACGACCTCCCCCTCGTGCACGTCCACCTCGTAGTCGACGAGGCCGCCGCCCTCGGCGTCACCCCGCCACACCCTGAAGCGGCCCTGGTAGGTCATGAGGTGAGCTCCTCGTCCGTCAAGTACTTGACCAGCTCTTCCTTCTCGAACAGCGCCAGCAGGTCCGGACGCATCGGCGGCATGTCCTGCCGCTCCAGCCGGATCCGCCCCAGCGCCGGGTCCACCGCGGCTCCGACGGCTCCGTCGGCGAGCCGGCACATCAGATTGATCCGCCGCCACTGCCGGTCCATCTGCGGGTGGTCGTCGCGCGTGTGACCGCCGCGGCTCTCGGTGCGCTCCAGGGCCGCCCGCGCCACGCACTCGCTGACCAGCAGCATGTTGCGCAGGTCCAGGGCCAGGTGCCAGCCGGGGTTGAACTGCCGGTGCCCCTCGACCCCGGCCCGCCGGGCGCGGGCCCGCAGGGCGTCCAGGCGGCGCAGCGCCTCCGCCATCTCGGCCTCCCGGCGGATGATCCCCACCAGGTCGTTCATCGACTGCTGCAGTTCCTGGTGGACGGAGTACGGGTTCTCCGGGCCCTGCGCGGGGTCCTGCTCCGCGCCCTCCGCGCCGAACGGGCGCAGCGCCTCCGCCTCCGCCAGCTCCACGTCCGCGTCCGAGACCGCGGGCCGGTCCGCGGCGCCGAACGCGGCCGCGTACTCCGCCGCATAGAGCCCGGCCCGGCGGCCGAACACCAGCAGGTCCGAAAGGGAGTTGCCGCCGAGGCGGTTGGAGCCGTGCAGGCCGCCGGCCACCTCGCCGGCCGCGAAGAGGCCCGGGACCCCGACTGCCTCCGCGGTGTCGGGCTCGACCTCGACGCCGCCCATCACGTAGTGGCAGGTGGGGCCGACCTCCATGGGCTCGGCGGTGATGTCCACGTCCGCCAGCTCCTTGAACTGGTGGTGCATGGAGGGGAGTTTGCGGATGATCGCGTCGGCCGGCATCCGGGTGGAGACGTCCAGGAAGACCCCGCCGTGCGGGGTGCCGCGCCCGGCCTTGACCTCGGCGTTGATGGCGCGGGCCACCTCGTCGCGGGGGAGCAGCTCGGGCGGGCGGCGGTTGTGGTCGGGGTCCTCGTACCAGCGGTCGGCCTCGGCCTCGGTGTCGGCGTACTTCTCGCGGAACACGTCCGGGATGTAGTCGAACATGAACCGGTTGCCGTCGCTGTTGCGCAGCACCCCGCCGTCGCCGCGCACGGACTCGGTGACCAGGATGCCCTTGACGGACGGCGGCCAGACCATGCCCGTCGGGTGGAACTGCACGAACTCCATGTTGACCAGCCGCGCCCCGGCGAGCAGCGCCAGGGCGTGTCCGTCGCCGGTGTACTCCCAGGAGTTGGAGGTCACCTTGAAGGACTTGCCGATGCCGCCGGTGGCCAGCACCACGGAGGGGGCCTCGATGGCGAAGAAGCGGCCGGACTCGCGCTCGTAGCCGAAGACGCCGGCGACGCGGTCACCCTCCTTCAACACCCTTGTCACCGTGCACTCCTGGAAGACCTTCAGCCGGGACTCGTAGTCGCCGGTCTCCTTGTGGTCCTCCTGCTGCAGGGAGACGATCTTCTGCTGGAGGGTGCGGATGAGCTCCAGGCCCGTGCGGTCGCCGACGTGGGCCAGCCGCGGGTACTCGTGCCCGCCGAAGTTGCGCTGGGAGATCATCCCGCGGTCCGTGCGGTCGAAGACCGCGCCCCAGGTCTCCAGCTCCCACACCCGGTCGGGCGCCTCCTGGGCGTGCAGCTCGGCCATCCGCCAGTTGTTGAGGAACTTGCCGCCGCGCAGGGTGTCCCGGAAGTGGACCTTCCAGTTGTCCTTGGAGTTGACGTTGCCCATGCAGGCCGCGATGCCGCCCTCGGCCATCACCGTGTGCGCCTTGCCGAACAGCGACTTGCAGATCACCGCGACCCGCAGCCCCCGCTCCCGCGCCTCGACGGCGGCCCGCAGCCCGGCGCCGCCGGCGCCCACCACGACCACGTCCCAGGACTGCCGCTCCACCTGTGTCATCGAAAAATGGCCCCTGTTCTGGAAGTCCTGGTCGTCCTAGAAGAACCGCGGGTCGTCGAAGGCGCCGCTCGCGATCAGGTACACGTAGAAGTCCGCCACGGCCACGCTGACCAGGGACGCCCAGGCGAGCTGCATATGGCGGGCGTTGAGCCGGCTGACCCAGCCCCACAGGCGGTAGCGCACCGGGTGCCGCGAGAAGTTCCGCAGCCGTCCGCCGACGATGTGCCGGCAGGAGTGGCAGGAGGCCGTGTACGCCCAGATCAGCGCGATGTTGACGAGCAGGACGAGGGTGCCGAGGCCCATGTGGCCCCACTCGCCGGCCGCGTTCCGGAAGCCCAGCACGGTGTCGTAGGTGAGGATCCCCGCGACGATCACCGCGAAGTAGAAGAAGTAGCGGTGGATGTTCTGCAGGATCAGCGGGAAGCGGGTCTCCCCGGTGTACCGCCCGTGCGGCTCGGGCACCGCGCAGGCCGCGGGCGCGGCCCAGAAGCCCCGGTAGTAGGCCTTGCGGTAGTAGTAGCAGGTGAGCCGGAAGCCCAGCGGGAAGATGAGGACCAGCAGCGCGGGCGACAGCCCCCACCAGGCCCCGAACACCCCCCAGTCCGCACCGCCCTTCATGGGCACGCAGTTCTCCGCGAGGCAGGGCGAGTAGAACGGCGAGACGTAGGGCGCCGCGTAGTAGTGGTCGCCGGCGAACGCGCGCCACGTCGAGTACACGACGAACGCCAGCAGCCCGGCGGCCGTCGCGGCGGGCGCCAGCCACCAGCGGTCGCGCCGCAGGTGGCGCTCGGGGATCGCGGCGCGCGAGGAGTGGTGGACGCCGCCCCGAGCGGGGCGCGCTCCGGTGCCGGCGGCTCGGGGATCGGTACCAGTGGCCAAGGCGGACTCCGGGAGGAGTGGGCGGACGGTTCGGTGTCGGTGCCCGGCCCGGCTACGGGGCGCGGCGGTCGCGCGCGCCCAGACCCTCGTCGTCGGCGTCCCGCCACAGCGAGGCGTCGTACGGGGCGTCCGGGACCGGCACCGGGACCATGGCGGGGCGCAGGCTCTCGGCGGGCTGGGCCCCGCGCAGCAGGGCGACGCTCTCGCGCAGGTGGTCGGCGTCGGTGCGCACCCGCCGTACGTCCAGCGGGTCCCGGCCCAGCTGCTGCTCCAGCCGGCCCAGTGCGCGGTTCAGCTCGTCCAGGCTGCGCTGGACCGAGGTCAGGTCGTCTTTGACGGACATGGTGTGCCCTCACTTCCGCGTCGGCGGTTGCGGGTGGCGGCGCAGATGCGACAGAGAGTGTCGCGCGTCACACCCCTTCAGGGGAAGATAGCCGTCCCGATCTCGCCTTCGCGGGAGCGCTTTCCCCTTGCGCGTCAGGGTGACGGTGCGGTCCCGCGGAAACGTTCGTCCAGGCGGGTGGCGTGCGGGCCGGCGGCGACGTGTCGGCGGGTCTTCGCCGGAACCGTCGCCTTCAGTGGGCGGCGAGCAGCGGCCGCATGCGCCGGCTGCGAACGATCTCGGCCCGCCCCGCGGAGGTAGCGCCCATGTCCGTCCGCACCCGGTCGTCCCGTGCCCGCCGCTGCGTCACGCTGCTCGCGGCGGGCGCGCTGCTCCCGCTGCCGCTCCTGGCCGGCTGTTCCTCCGGCGGGCCCGACGCCTCCGACGGGGTCGCGGCCGCCCGGGACATCGCCGTCGCCGCGCGCGCCAAGGTTGCCGACAAGGGCACTCTGACCTGGGCCGTCGATGCCCTGCCCACCACCTTCAACACCTTCCAGGCCGACGCCGACGCCAGCACGCAGCGGGTCGCCGGGGCCGTGCTCCCCGCCCTGTTCACCCTCGACGCGCACGGCCGTCCGCAGCGCAACCCCGACTTCCTGCAGTCCGCCGAGGTCGTCCGGCGCGAGCCCCACCAGGTGGTGCTCTACAAGCTCAACCCGAACGCCGTGTGGAGCGACGGGAGCGCCGTCACCGCGGCCGACTTCGAGGCCCAGGCCAAGGCGCTGCACGGCAAGGACAGCGCGTACTGGACGGCCCGCAACGCCGGCTACGACCGGATCGAGCGCGTCGAGCGCGGTGCCGACGCCCACGAGGTCAAGGTCACTTTCGCGAAGAGCTATGCCGACTGGCCCTCCCTCTTCACCCCGCTCTACCCGAAGTCCGTGATGGGCACCCCGACCGGGTTCAACGACTCCGCGCGCAAGGAACTGGCGCTCGCTGCCGGGCCGTTCCGGGTCGGCAGCCGCGACGAGGACCAGGGCACTCTCACCCTCGTGCGGAACCCCAAGTGGTGGGGCGACCGGGCCAGGCTGGACCGGCTCGTGCTGCGCGTGGTGCCGCGCGAGCAGCGGGCCGAGGCGCTCGCGAGCGGCAAGGCGGACCTCGCCGAGATCACCTCCGACATCGCCACGCGCATTGCGAAGGCGAACATGCCGCCGAAGAAGGACAAGGCCGGGAAGCCGGTCAAGCCGTCCGACCCGCAGCTGCGCGGGCTCGTCGTCCGCAAGTCCCTGGAGCCCGCCTACACGCAGCTCGCCCTGAACGGCGCCTCCGGGCCGCTCGCCGACGAGCGCGTGCGGCGCGCCGTCGCCCGGGCCATCGACCGCCGGGCCATCGCCGAGTCCGTCCTGCGGCCGCTCGGGCTGCCCGCCGAGCCGCTCGGCAGCCATGTGCTCGTCGCCGGGCAGGAGGGCTACCAGGACAACAGCGACGCGATCGGCGGCATGGACCCGCGGGCGGCCATGGCCCTGCTCGCCGACGCCGGCTGGAAGGAGGGGCAGCCGCCCCGGAAGAAGCCGGCCGAGGCGGCGGAGGACACCACCAAGGAGCTGCGGGACGACCGGAACGACGGCTCCTCCTCCGGCAAGGGCGTGGCCTCGCCCGTCCGCCTCAAGGACGGCAAGAAGCTCGCCCTCCGCTTCGTCCTGCCGAAGGGGTCGGGGACGGAGTCCCTGCGGGCCGTCGGCGACCGGATCGCCCGCCAGCTGGAGGCGGTCGGCATCCGCACGGAGATCACCAAGGTCGAGGACGCGGGCTACTTCAAGGACCACATCGCCTCCGGCGACTTCGACCTGGCCCTCTACTCCTGGCCCGCGAGCGCCTACCCGGCGACCGACGCGCGGCCGATCTTCGCCAAGCCGCAGCCGGCCACGGACGGGTCGCTGACCGTCGAGCAGAACTACACGCGGGTCGGCACCGACCAGATCGACCGGCTCTTCGACCAGGCGTCGAGCGAGCTGGACGAGGACGCGTCGCGCGACCTGGTCACGCGGGCGGACGCGCGGATCTGGGCGGCGGCCGGGTCGATCCCGCTGTACCAGCGGCCGGAACTGGTGGGTGCGCGCAGCACTGTCGTGAACGCGGGAGCCTTCGGTCTGGCGACGCCTCGGTATCAGGACATGGGGTTCCGGCGCTGAGTGGGGTGCTGCGGGCCGTATGTGGCTGGTCGCGCCCACGCGGCGGAGCCGCATGTTCAGCAGGGCCCCGCGCCCCTTACGGGGCGTAACCCCAGGTCAGAGCCCCCGGAAAGCCAAATCGGCGGCGCACCCGTACCATGGAGTGAGGCCGTGGCGTTGATCTGCCCGGCGGGCGCGCGTACCGGACCGTACGCGCCGCCATCCACGATTCCGGGAGAAGCGCCGCAAGTATGCCCACGCGCCACGACATTCGAAACGTCGCCATCGTCGCCCACGTCGACCACGGCAAGACGACCATCGTCGACGCCATGCTCAAGCAGGCCGGTGCCTTCGCGGCGCATCAGCTGGAGTCGGTCGACGACCGTGTCATGGACTCCAACGACCTGGAGCGTGAGAAGGGCATCACGATCCTCGCCAAGAACACGGCGGTGAAGTATCACCCCAAGGACGGCGGGGCCCCGATCACGATCAACATCATCGACACCCCCGGCCACGCCGACTTCGGTGGCGAGGTCGAGCGCGGTCTGTCGATGGTGGACGCGGTCGTGCTGCTCGTCGACGCCTCCGAGGGCCCGCTGCCGCAGACCCGCTTCGTGCTCCGCAAGGCGCTCCAGCAGCGGAAGCCGGTCATCCTGTGCATCAACAAGACGGACCGCCCGGACTCCCGCATCGACGAGGTCGTCAACGAGACCTACGACCTCTTCCTCGACCTGGACGCCGACGAGGACCAGATCGAGTTCCCGATCGTCTACGCCTGCGGCCGTGACGGCATCGCCTCGCTGACCAAGCCGGAGGACGGCACCGTCCCCGCGGACAGCACCAGCCTGGAGCCGTTCTTCTCCACCATCCTGGAGCACGTCCCGGCCCCGACGTTCGAGGAGGACGCGCCGCTCCAGGCCCACGTCACCAACCTCGACGCCGACAACTTCCTCGGCCGTATCGCGCTGCTCCGCGTCGAGCAGGGCGAGCTGCGCAAGGGCCAGTCCGTGGCCTGGATCAAGCGCGACGGCTCGGTCGCCAACGTCCGCATCACCGAGCTGATGATGACCGAGGCGCTCACCCGCAAGCCGGCCGAGGTCGCCGGCCCCGGTGACATCTGCGCGGTCGCCGGTATCCCCGACATCATGATCGGCGAGACCCTGGCCGACCCGGAGAACCCGGTCGCGCTGCCGCTGATCACGGTCGACGAGCCCGCGATCTCCATGACCATCGGCACCAACACCTCCCCGCTGGTCGGCCGTGGCGGCACGGGCAAGGGCGCGGACGCCAAGGCGGCCGTCAAGGACCGCAAGGTCACCGCCCGCCAGGTCAAGGACCGCCTGGACCGCGAGCTCATCGGCAACGTCTCGCTCCGCGTGCTGGACACCGACCGCCCCGACGCCTGGGAGGTCCAGGGCCGTGGTGAGCTCGCGCTCGCCATCCTGGTCGAGCAGATGCGCCGCGAGGGCTTCGAGATGACCATCGGCAAGCCGCAGGTCGTCACCAAGCAGGTCGACGGCAAGACCTACGAGCCCGTCGAGCGCATCACCATCGACGTGCCCGAGGAGCACATGGGTGCGGTCACGCAGCTCATGGGCACCCGCAAGGGCCGCATGGACAACATGTCCAACCACGGCTCCGGCTGGGTCCGCATGGAGTTCGTCGTCCCGTCCCGCGGCCTCATCGGCTTCCGTACGGAGTTCCTGACGAACACCCGCGGTACCGGTATCGCCCACTCCATCCACGAGGGCCACGAGCCGTGGTTCGGCGAGCTGAAGACCCGTAACAACGGTTCGCTGGTCGCCGACCGCGCCGGTGCCGTCACCGCCTTCGCGATGACGAACCTCCAGGAGCGCGGCGTGCTCTTCACCGACCCGGGCACCGAGGTGTACGAGGGCATGATCGTCGGCGAGAACTCCCGCGCCGACGACATGGACGTCAACATCACCAAGGAGAAGAAGCTCACCAACATGCGCTCTTCTTCGGCCGATTCCTTCGAGGCGATCGTGCCGCCGCGCAAGCTGTCGCTGGAGCAGTCCCTGGAGTTCTGCCGCGACGACGAGTGCGTCGAGGTGACCCCGGAGGCGGTCCGCATCCGCAAGGTCGTCCTGGACCAGAAGGAGCGCGGCCGTACCGCGTCGCGTGCCAAGCACGGCTGAGCCAGGGGTAATTGAGTAACGCAAGGCCCGGAATCTCCGCTTCCAGAGCGGGGATCCCGGGCCTTCTGCATACCCGGATATCGGACGCGGGATCCCGGATGCCGTGTTAACGGTCCGTTTCGTAGGTGTCTGTCTGGGTGGCATTTGTCTGGATTGTCAACCTTTTTCTGGCCTCGATGTGACCAAAGCGAAACCCTTTAAGTGTGGTTTACAGGCCGCAGTTACTTAATAGTTGGGTTCACTGAGCTCGGGTCAATGGGTCAAGCGCTGTGGGGAGCGCCGACTCGCGAGCACACTCGAGGTGCCGGTTCCCGCTCCGCTGTCAGGGGTGTCAGCGGGGGACCGGCGCCTCACTTGTAGTGATAGTGGACTCAAGAGGAGGCGAACCCATGCGCGGTGCCAAGAGCGCCAAGTGGGCTGCATGCGCAATAGTCGTGGCGATGGCCGCGACTGCCTGTGGCGGCGACAAGAAGGACGGGGCGTCCGGTGACCCGGACGCCAAGGGGATCTTCACCTACCAGTCGACGGAGCCGCAGAACCCGCTGCAGCCGGCCAACGGCAATGAGGTCGGCGGCGGTCGTGTCCTCAAGAGCATCTTCCGTGGTCTGACGCAGTACGCGCCCAAGGACGGGTCGCTGAAGATGGCCGTGGCGGACAAGATCGAGACCACGGACTCCCAGCACTTCACCGTCACGCTGAAGCCCGGTTGGACCTTCCAGAACGGCGAGCCGGTGACGGCCTCCTCGTTCGTCGACGCCTGGAACTGGGGCGCCAACACCAAGAACGCGCAGCTGAACAGCTCCTGGTTCGCCGACATCAAGGGTTACGACGACGTCCACCCGGAGAAGGGCGACCCGACGGCCGACAAGATGTCGGGCCTGGTGGTCAAGGACGACAAGACCTTCACCGTCGAGCTCAAGCAGCCGGTCTCGTACTGGCAGTACAAGACGGGTTACCCGGCCCTCTCCCCGCTGCCGAAGGAGTTCTACAAGGACCCCAAGGCGTTCGGCCAGAAGCCGATCGGCAACGGCCCCTACAAGGTGGAGAAGTGGGACCACAACACGCAGATCTCCCTGCGTGCGTGGGACGGTTACAAGGGTGACGACAAGCCGAAGAACGGCGGCGTCGACTTCAAGTTCTACCTGAAGGGCGAGGCGGCCTACGCCGACCTGCAGTCCAACAACCTCGACGTGCTGGACATGGTCCCGCCGTCCAGCCTCACCAAGTACAAGCAGGACCTCGGCGACCGCGCCGTGGACCAGCCGATGGCGACGATCCAGATGATCGGCTTCGCCATGTACAACAAGGACTGGGACGGCGTCGACAAGGCCAAGGTCCGCCAGGGCCTGTCCATGGCCATCGACCGCGACACCATCACCAAGACGGTGCTGCAGGGCTCCCGCAAGCCCGCCAACAGCTTCCTCACCCCGGGCATCCTCGGCTACGACCCGAACGCCAAGAACGAGCTGCTGCAGTTCAACCCGGAGAAGGCCAAGCAGTACGTCAAGGACGGCGGCGGCGTCCCGGGCAACAAGATCACTATCCTCTACAACAGCGACGGCAACCACAAGCCGTGGGTCGACGCGGTCTGCAACTCCATCACCAAGACGCTCGGCGTCGCCTGCGAGGGCAACCCGAAGCCGGACTTCAAGACCTCGCGCGACCTGATCACCAGCAAGAAGCTGGGCGCCGGTGACATGTTCCGCACCGGCTGGCAGGCCGACTACCCGCACATCGCGAGCTTCCTCGCCGACGTGTACCGCACGGGTGCCGCCTCCAACGACTCCGGCTACAGCAGCAAGGAGTTCGACGACCTCGCGAACGAGGCCGACAAGGCCAAGACGCCCGAGGAGTCGGCGAAGCTGTACCAGAAGGCCGAAGAGGTCCTCTTCAAGGACATGCCGCAGATCCCGCTGTGGAACTACGAGTCGAACGCCGGCTACTCCACGCACGTCAAGGACGTGACGTACGACTGGATCGGCGACCCGGTCTGGACCGACGTCCAGGTTCTCAAGAAGTAGTTCACACACCGGCGTTCCGTCCCCTGCGCCCACCGCCGGGGACGGTTGAACCGGTCGCACGGCAGGCGGTCGGCGGGTTCCGGGAGGACCCTCCGGCCGCCGCCGTGCCGACCGCATTGGAGGCACGATGGGGCGTTATATCCTGCGACGCCTGCTCCAGATGATCCCGGTGTTCATCGGCACCACATTGATCATCTTCCTTGCGGTGTACGCCCTCCCGGGCGACCCCGTGAAGGCGCTCTTCGGCGACAAGGCCGCCGACCCGGCCACCGTGGCCCGGCTCAAGCACCAGTACGGACTCGACAAGTCGCTGATCGAGCAGTACTGGACGTATCTCACCAACCTGTTCCAGGGCGACCTCGGCATCAGCTTCCAGCAGCGCGAGGTGTCCGACATCCTCGGTGACGCGATTCCCGTCACCATCCAGCTCGCGCTCGTGGCCTTCGCCCTGGAGGCCGTCTTCGGTGTCGCCCTCGGCCTGCTGACGGGCCTCAAGCGGGGCAAGATCGTGGACCAGATCGTCCTCGTCCTGACCCTGCTGGTCATCTCGATCCCGATCTTCGTGATCGGCTACCTCGCGCAGGTCTACATCGGGACGAAGTGGGGCCTCGTCAATCCCACGGTCACGGATTCCAACGACATCACGCAGCTGATCCTCCCCGGCATCGTGCTCGGCTCGGTCTCGCTCGCGTACGTCTCCCGGCTCACCCGCACCAGCGTGGTCGAGAACATCCGGTCCGACTACATCCGCACCGCGGTCGCCAAGGGCCTGCCCCGCCGCCGCGTCGTCGGCGTGCACCTGATGCGCAACTCCCTCATCCCGGTGGTGACGTTCCTCGGGACCGACCTCGGCGCCCTGATGGGCGGCGCGATCGTCACCGAGGGCATCTTCAACGTCAAGGGCGTCGGCAACACGCTCTACAAGGCCATCACCGGGGCCGACGGCCCGCTGGTCGTCGGGACCGTGACCTTCCTGGTCGTCGTGTACCTGATCGCGAGCCTCCTGGTCGACCTCCTCTACGCCGTTCTGGACCCGAGGATCCGCTATGCCTGAGCTGAACGACACCACAACGGCCCTGGCATCGGCGACCGTTCCGTCCGCCGGCTCCGGCGGTGCGGCTCCGGAGAAGCCCAAGAAGGAAGTCTCCAACAGCCTCTGGGCCAACGCCTGGCGGGATCTGCGCCGCCGGCCGGTCTTCATCGTCTCCGCGGTCATCATCCTGCTGCTGCTGGCCATCTCGGCCTTCCCCGGCTGGTTCACCGACGCCGACCCGAAGCCGGGCGACCTGACGCACTTCCTCCAGAAGCCCAACCTCAGCCACATCGGCCAGGTGGACTGGTTCGGTTACGACGCCCAGGGCCGCAGCATCTACGCGCGTGTCATCTACGGTGCCCGCGCCTCGATCATCGTCGGCGTCGTCACCACCGCGATCGTCACCGTGCTCGGCATGTTCGTCGGCATGGTCGCCGGCTACTTCGGCGGCTGGATCGACGCCGTGCTCTCCCGGCTCACCGACATCTTCTCCGGTGTGCCGATCCTGCTCGGCTCCCTGGTCATCCTGCAGGCGTTCACCGGCCGCACGGCCTGGACCGTCTCGGCGGCCATCGGCGTCCTGGGCTGGACCCAGATCACCCGCGTCATGCGCGGTGCGGTGATGACCGTCAAGCAGGCGGACTACGTCCAGGCCGCCCGGGCCCTCGGCGCGGGCAGCGGCCGGATCCTGCTGAAGCACGTCCTGCCCAACTCCGTCGCGCCGGTCATCGTGGTGGCGACGATCTCCCTCGGCATGTACATCTCGCTCGAGGCGACCCTGTCCTACCTCGGCATCGGCATCCAGAACGGCATCTCGTGGGGCGGCGACATCTCCGACGGCTCGGAGCAGATCCGCAACGCGCTGCACGTCCTGCTCTTCCCGGCAGGCTTCCTGAGCGTGACCGTGCTGGCGTTCATCATGCTCGGCGACGCGGTGCGCGACGCCCTCGACCCCAAGCTGCGCTGAGGGAGACGCACGTGACCACCACCACCGAGACGCAGGCGTCCGCGAACGCCCCGCTCCTCGAAGTCCGCGATCTGCACGTGGAGTTCCACACCCGCGACGGCATCGCCAAGGCCGTCAACGGGGTCAACTACTCCGTGAACGCGGGCGAGACGCTCGCCGTGCTCGGCGAGTCCGGCTCCGGCAAATCCGTGACGGCGCAGGCCGTCATGGGCATCCTCGACATGCCGCCCGGGGCGATCCCCAAGGGGGAGATCCTCTTCCGCGGCCAGGACATGCTCAAGATGTCCGCCGAGGAGCGCCGGAAGATCCGTGGCGCCAAGATCGCCATGATCTTCCAGGACGCGCTGTCCGCCCTCAACCCCGTGCTCAGCGTGGGGTACCAGCTGGGCGAGATGTTCCGCGTCCACCAGGGCATGTCCAAGAAGGACGCCAAGGCCAAGGCCGTCGAGCTGATGGACCGGGTGCGCATCCCGGCCGCGAAGGAGCGGGTGAACGACTACCCGCACCAGTTCTCGGGCGGCATGCGGCAGCGCATCATGATCGCGATGGCGCTGGCCCTGGAGCCGGACCTGATCATCGCGGACGAGCCGACGACCGCGCTGGACGTCACCGTCCAGGCCCAGGTCATGGACCTGCTGGCCGAGCTGCAGCGCGAGTTCAACATGGGGCTCATCCTCATCACCCACGACCTGGGCGTCGTCGCGGACGTCGCCGACAAGATCGCGGTGATGTACGCGGGCCGGATCGTGGAGACGGCGCCCGTGCACGAGCTGTACAAGCGCCCCGCGCACCCCTACACCCGGGGTCTGCTGGACTCGATCCCGCGCCTGGACCAGAAGGGCCAGGAGCTCTTCGCGATCAAGGGCCTGCCGCCCAACCTGCTGCGCATTCCCACCGGTTGCGCCTTCAACCCGCGCTGCCCCAAGGCCCAGGACATCTGCGGTTCGGATGTCCCGGCGCTGCACCAGGTGACCGAGCAGGACGGCGCGGAGCTGGCCGGCCGCGGGAGCGCGTGCCACTTCTGGAAGGAGACGATCCATGGCTGAGACCGGTACGAAGGACGAGGCCCTCTCCGACGTCGTGGCCAGTGACGCCTCCACGACCGCCGAGGTGGAGGCCGTGCTCGACGCCCCTGTGGAGCGCGGCGAGCCGATCCTCCAGGTCCGCAACCTCGTCAAGCACTTCCCGCTGACGCAGGGCATCCTGTTCAAGAAGCAGGTCGGCGCGGTCAAGGCGGTCGACGGCGTCTCCTTCGACCTCTACCAGGGCGAGACGCTCGGCATCGTCGGCGAGTCCGGCTGCGGCAAGTCCACCGTCGCCAAGCTGCTGATGACCCTGGAGACGGCCACCGCGGGCGAGGTCTTCTACAAGGGCCAGGACATCACCAAGCTGTCCGGCCGCGCGCTGAAGGCCGTGCGCCGCAACATCCAGATGGTCTTCCAGGACCCGTACACGTCGCTCAACCCCCGTATGACGGTGGGCGACATCATCGGCGAGCCCTTCGACATCCACCCCGAGGTGGCCCCGAAGGGCGACCGCCGGCGGCGGGTCCAGGAGCTGCTGGACGTCGTGGGCCTCAACCCGGAGTACATCAGCCGCTATCCGCACCAGTTCTCGGGCGGCCAGCGGCAGCGCATCGGCATCGCGCGCGGGCTGGCGCTCAACCCCGAGATCATCATCTGCGACGAGCCCGTCTCGGCGCTGGACGTCTCGGTGCAGGCGCAGGTCGTCAACCTGATGGCGAAGCTGCAGGACGAATTCAACCTGTCCTACCTCTTCATCGCGCACGACCTGTCGATCGTCCGGCACATCTCGGACCGCGTGGGCGTGATGTACCTCGGCAAGCTGGCCGAGATCGGTACGGACTCGGAGATCTACGACCACCCGACGCACCCGTACACGCAGGCGCTGCTGTCGGCCGTCCCGGTCCCGGACCCGGAGGCGCGGGAGGGCCGCGAGCGGATCATCCTCACCGGTGACGTGCCGTCCCCGGCCAACCCGCCGTCCGGCTGCCGGTTCCGCACGCGGTGCTGGAAGGCGCAGGACAAGTGCGCGGAGGAGGTGCCGTTGCTGGCGGTGCCGGAGGTTTTCGCCGGGAAGTCGACGCCGGCGGCGCACGAGTCGGCGTGCCACTTTGCGGAGGAGAAGGACGTGGTGCACGCCGTCTGACGGGTGCGGCTTGTTCGTGGTTGCTCGCGCCCACGCGGCGGAGCCGCACATTGAAAACAGCCCCGCGCCCCTTTCAGGGGCGCGGGGAACTGTTCGTTCAGAGGCGCCTGATCTCCGCCGTGGCGCTCTTGAGCCACCGGCTCAGCCGCGGCCCCAGCGGGCGCTCCACCAGCCGGTGGAGGAGATACGCGGCCAGCATCATGGCCACCGTCGTCCCCGCCACCAGGGCCGGCGGCGACACCCTGTGGCGGAGCGCAGCGATGACGGTCCAGCCGATGTCCTCGTGCAGCAGGTACAGCGGGTAGGTGAGGACGCCCGCCGTGGTCAGCCAGCGCCACTGGATGCGGTCGAAGGCGCCGAGCGCGAGCAGCGCCATGAAGGCGAAGGCCAGTGCCACGATCACCTGGGCCGGCCAGGCCGGGATCGGGCGGTGCGGCTCGGTCAGGTTGAAGCCGACGCGCTTGACGATCTGGTTCTCGGCGAGCAGGAACGAGACCAGCACGATGCCGGTGAGCACGGCGTTCGGCTTGTACCGGTACATCAGGTAGAACGCGATGCCCGCCACGAAGTACGGCGAGAAGAGCGGCATGGCCCACATGTCGAGGAGCTGGCTCGGCGCGGTGTAGTCGACGATGCCGGCGACCGTCCACAGACAGCAGAAGATCACGCAGTTGCGGTAGCTCACGCCCCGGGCCACGACCACGAGGGCGAAGAGGAGATAGAACTTCAGCTCGCAGAAGAGGGTCCAGTACACGCCGTCGACGTCCGGGATCCCCATGCCCCCCTGCAGCATGGTCATGTTGATCGCCACGTGCGTCCAGTTGTCCACGTGGTGGAACAGCGGGACCAGCGGCCAGATGCTGATCACCGCGAACGTCACCGCCACCGCGACCCAGTAGGCCGGGTAGAGCCGGGAGATGCGGGAGACGAAGAAGTCGCCGACCGAGCGCCCCCAGCTGCTCATGCAGATGACGAAGCCGCTGATGAGGAAGAAGACCTCGACACCGGTCCAGCTGTACTGGGAGAACTTGTGGAGGGTGGGGAAGATCGTTCTGGTGTGTCCCGCCCACGGGTTGTCCATCGCCGTGTAGTGGTAGACGACGACCATCAGGGCCGCGACGAGCCGGAGCCCGTCCAGCACGGCGAGGCGCGAAGCCTTTGCCGGGCGGGGCCGGCGGGCGGGTGCGGACGTGGGGGAGGGCGCGGGCGCGGTGTCTTCCGCCGCCGGATTCATTACTTGGGACATGACAAGGGGGCATTGTACCGGTCTGTCGGTTAATCCCTGGGCCGCCGGCCCCTCCTTCCGTTATGGCGGCTGCGGCAACTCCCTTGATTCCGGCCGGTGTCGGCCTGCGGCGATGGGGGTGGGGCCCGGCCGGACGGGCCTCCGCCGGGTCCCACCCGTACGCCGCCCGCACGGGCGGCCGCTCGGGCATACGGGCGGTTTATTCGCCCCTCCGGCGCCCGGAGGGGTGTCCGGCGCCTCTGTGTGAGGTGAAATCGTGCCTTAAGTGAGATTTGCCGGATTTTCCATGCCCGGGTACCGGAGGAGGCGACGCCCCATGCACCCACGCACGCGCACCCGTGCCCGCCGGGGCCTCTGCGGTGCCGTGGCCGTGGTGCTCGTGGCGGCCGCCGCCGGGTGCACGGGGGGCGGGCGGGCGCGGGCCGGGGTGGTGCGGGCCTCCTGGGGGGACCCGCAGAGTCCGCTGGAGCCCGCCGACACCAACGAGGTGCAGGGCGGCAAGGTGCTCGACATGGTCTTCCGGGGGCTCAAGCGGTACGACCCGCAGAGCGGCGCCGCCGAGGACATGCTCGCCGAGCAGATCGAGACCCCCGACCAGCAGAACTTCACCGTCACCCTCAAACCCGGCTGGACCTTCAGCAACGGCGAGCCCGTCACGTCCCGCTCGTTCGTCGACGCCTGGAACTACGGCGCGCTCGTCGACAACAAGCAGAAGAACGCCTCCTTCTTCGAGTACATCGACGGCTACGACCGCGTCCATCCCGCCTCCGGCCGCGCCACCGCCCGCACCCTCTCCGGGCTCGCGGTGAAGGACGACCGCACCTTCACCGTCCGGCTGCGCACCAAGTTCTCCACCTGGCCGGACACCCTCGGCTACAGCGCCTACGCCCCGCTGCCCCGGGCGTTCTTCACCGATCACGCGGGCTGGCTGAAGAAGCCCGTCGGCAACGGGCCCTACACGATCGACTCCTACGCCAGGGGATCGGTGATGCGGCTCAGCCGGTGGGACGGCTACCCCGGCCCCGACAAGGCCCGCAACAAGGGCGTCGAACTGCGGGTCTACACCGACAACAACACGGCCTACACCGACCTCATGGCCGGCAACCTCGACCTCGTCGACGACATCCCCAGCGCCCAGCTGAAGAACGTGAAGAACGACCTCGACGGCCGCTACATCAACCAGCCCGCCGGCATCATCCAGACCCTCTCCTTCCCGATGTACGACGCGAGCTGGACCGGGCGCGGGATGGCCGAAGTGCGCCGGGGGCTGTCGATGGCGATCAACCGGGAGGAGATCACCGGGCAGATCTACCGGGGGACCCGCACCCCGGCCACCGACTGGACCTCGCCCGTGCTCGGCGCACAGGGCGGCTACAAGGCGGGTCTGTGCGGCGAGGCCTGCACCTACGACCCCGTCCGGGCCAAGCAGCTCATCCAGGAGGGCGGCGGCCTGCCCGGCGGGCACGTCACCGTCACCTCGAACGTCGACACCGGCTCCCACCGGCTGTGGATGGACGCCGTCTGCAACAGCATCAACAACGCCCTCGGCGACGACCGGGCCTGCACGGTCGACCCCGTCGGCACCTTCGCGGACTTCCGCAACCGGATCAACGACCAGAAGGTGACGGGCATGTTCCGCTCCGGCTGGCAGATGGACTACCCGCTCGTCCAGAACTTCCTCCAGCCGCTCTACTACACCGACGCCTCCTCCAACTACGGCAAGTTCAGCAGCGCCGACTTCGACCGGCTCGTCGACGAGGCCAACGCCGAGTCCGACCCGGCCCGGGCCGTCGCCACCTTCCAGGACGCGGAGAAGGTCCTCGCCGCATCGATGCCCGCCATCCCGCTCTGGTACCAGAACGGCAGCGCGGGGTACGCCGAAGGCCTCTCCGGCGTGATGCTCAACCCCTTCAGCGTCCCGGTCTACGAGCGGATCACCGTCAAATGAGGGGCGTGGCATGGGGCGTTATGTGATCCGGCGGCTGCTGCAGATGATCCCCGTCTTCATCGGCAGCACCTTCCTCATCTTCGTCATGGTCTACGCGCTCGGCGACCCCGTCGCCGCGCTCTTCGGCGACAAGGCGCCCGATCCCGCGACCGCCGCCCAGATCCGCAAGGACCTGTATCTCGACCGGCCGTTGGGCATCCAGTACCTGCACTACATGGGACAGATCCTCACCGGCAACTTCGGCACCGCCTTCAACGGCCAGAAGGTCACCGAGCTGATGGCCGACGCCTTTCCGGTGACCTTGCGCCTCACGCTCGTCGCCATCGCCGTCGAGATCGTCGTCGGCATCGCCCTCGGCGTCTTCAGCGGGCTGCGGCGCGGGCGCGCCCTGGACACCGGCGTGCTGCTGCTCACGCTGGTCGTGGTCTCCGTCCCGACCTTCGTCAGCGGCTACGTGCTGCAGTACGTCTTCGGCGTGAAGTGGGGGACGGCCACGCCGTCCGTCTCGCCCGAGGCGCAGCTCGGCGAACTGCTGCTGCCCGGCGTGGTGCTGGCCCTCACCTCGCTCGCCTACGTCACGCGCCTGACCCGCACGTCCATCGCCGAGAACTCCCGCGCCGACTACCTGCGCACCGCCGTCGCCAAGGGCCTGCCGCGCCGCCGGATCGTCGTCCGGCACCTGCTGCGCAACTCGCTCGTCCCGGTGGTGACCTTCATCGGCACCGACGTCGGGGCGCTGATGGGCGGCGCGATCGTCACCGAGCGCATCTTCAACATCCACGGCGTCGGCTTCCAGCTCTACCAGGGCATCCTGCGGCAGAACTCGCCGACCGTCGTGGGCTTCGTGACCGTCCTGGTCATCGTCTTCCTGGTGGCCAACCTGGTCGTCGACCTGCTCTACGCCGTGCTCGACCCGAGGATCCGCTATGCCTGAGCCGCCGCCCGAACCGCCCGACCCCCGGGAGGCCGTCACCCCCGCGGGCGGCGGCGCCATGAGCCTGGCCACCAGCGAGGCGGAGACCCTGGAGGGCGGCCCCTCCCCCGGCCACCGCCGGGAGGTGCCCCCACCCGCCGCGCCCGGCAGCGCCAAGGCCCGCAGCCTGTGGTCCGACGCCTGGCACGACCTGCGGCGCAACCCGGTGTTCGTGATCTCCGCCCTCGTCATCGTCTTCCTGGTGCTCATCGCCCTGTGGCCGCAGATCATCGCGAGCGGCAACCCGCTGCAGTGCAACCTGGCCCTGGCCCAGGACGGGCCCCGCCCCGGGCACCCCTTCGGCTTCGACTCCCAGGGCTGCGACGTCTACACCCGCACCGTGTACGGCGCCCGGGCCTCCATCACCGTCGGCGTGTGCGCGACGGCGGGGGCCGCGCTGCTCGGCAGCGTGCTCGGCGGGCTCGCCGGGTTCTACGGGGGCTGGTGGGACGCGCTGCTGTCGCGGCTCGCCGACGTGTTCTTCGGCATCCCGATCATCCTGGGCGGGCTCGTCTTCCTGTCCGTGGTGACGGGCCGCTCCATCTGGCCCGTCGTCGGCTTCATCGTGCTGCTGGGCTGGCCGCAGATCTCCCGCATCGCGCGCGGCTCCGTCGTCACCGCCAAGCAGCACGACTACGTCCAGGCGGCACGGGCGCTGGGCGCCGGCAATGCGCGGATGCTGCTGCGGCACATCGCGCCCAACGCGGTGGCGCCGGTCATCGTCGTCGCGACCATCGCCCTCGGCACCTACATCGCGCTGGAGGCCACGCTGTCCTTCCTCGGCGTCGGGCTGCGGCCGCCCACCGTCTCCTGGGGCATCGACATCTCCAACGCCTCCACCCAGATCCGCAACGCCCCGCACATGCTGCTGTGGCCCGCGGGGGCGCTGAGCGTCACGGTGCTCGCGTTCATCATGCTCGGCGACGCGGTGCGCGACGCCCTCGACCCCAAGTTGCGCTGAGGAGCCGGGAGATGCCGGACACGGAGCAGGACGTCTTGCTCGACGTGCGGGACCTGCACGTCGAGTTCCGTACCCGCGACGGGGTTGCCAAGGCCGTCAACGGCGTGAGCTACTCCGTCGCCGCCGGGCGCACGCTGGCCGTGCTGGGGGAGTCCGGCTCCGGCAAGTCCGTGACCGCCCAGGCCGTCATGGGCATCCTGGACTCGCCGCCCGGGTTCGTCACCGGCGGCCAAGTCCTCTTCCGGGGGAAGGACCTGCTGACCGCGGCCGAGGAGGAGCGCCGCAGGATCCGCGGCGCCGACCTCGCCATGATCTTCCAGGACGCGCTGTCCGCCCTCAATCCCGTGATGACGGTGGGCGCGCAGCTCGCCGAGATGTACGAGGTCCACCGCGGGGCGACCCGCAAGGACGCCCGGGCGCAGGCGGTCCGGCTGATGGAACGCGTCCGCATCCCGGCCGCGAAGGAACGGCTGAACGACTACCCGCACCAGTTCTCGGGCGGTATGCGGCAGCGCATCATGATCGCGATGGCGCTGGCCCTGGAGCCGGACCTGATCATCGCGGACGAGCCGACGACCGCGCTGGACGTCACCGTCCAGGCCCAAGTGATGGACCTGCTCGCGGAGTTGCAGCGCGAGTTCACCATGGGCCTGATCCTCATCACCCACGACCTGGGCGTCGTCGCGGACGTCGCCGACGACATCGCGGTGATGTACGCGGGCCGGATCGTGGAGACGGCGCCCGTGCACGACCTGTACCGGGCGCCCGCGCACCCGTACACGCGCGGGCTGCTGGACTCGATCCCGCGGCTGGACCGCAAGGGCACGGAGCTGTACGCGATCAAGGGTCTGCCGCCCAGCCTGACGGCGATCCCGTCCGGCTGCCCCTTCCACCCGCGCTGCCCGCGCGCCCAGGACATCTGCCGGACGGACCGGCCGCCGTTGTTCGCGGCGGGGCCGCGGCGGGTGAGCGCGTGCCACTTCTGGAAGGAGACGCTGGATGACGCACGGTGAGGTCGTTCTGGAAGTGCGGGACCTGGTCAAGCACTTCCCCTTGACTCGCGGCATCCTGTTCAAGAAGCAGGTGGGGGCGGTACATGCGGTGGACGGCGTCTCCTTCGACGTCCGGAAGGGGGAGACCCTCGGCATCGTGGGGGAGTCGGGGTGCGGCAAGTCGACGGTCGCGAAGCTGCTCGTCCACCTGGAACGGCCGACGGCGGGGCAGATCCGCTACCGGGGCGAGGACATCACACGCCTGTCGGGCAAGGCGCTGAAGGCGGTCCGGCGCAACATCCAGATGGTCTTCCAGGACCCGTACACGTCCCTGAACCCCCGGATGACGGTCGGCGACATCGTCGGCGAGCCGTACGAGATCCACCCTGAGGCGGCCCCGAAGGGCAGCCGGCGGCGGCGCGTCCAGGAGCTGCTGGACGTGGTCGGCCTCAGCCCCGAGCACGTCAACCGCTACCCGCACCAGTTCTCGGGCGGCCAGCGGCAGCGCATCGGCATCGCGCGGGGGCTGGCGCTGCGGCCGGAGGTGATCGTGGCGGACGAACCGGTGTCGGCGCTGGACGTCTCGGTGCAGGCCCAGGTGGTGAACCTGCTGGAGCGGCTGCAGCGGGAGTTCGGGCTGTCGTACGTGTTCATCGCCCACGACCTGTCCGTGGTCCGGCACATCTCGGACCGGGTGGCGGTGATGTACCTGGGGCGGCTGGCGGAGGCGGGGTCGGACGCGGAGATCTACGAGCACGCGACGCACCCGTACACGCAGGCGCTGCTGTCGGCGGTCCCGGTCCCGGACCCGCGGGGGCGGGCACGGAGGGAGCGCATCTTGCTGTCCGGCGACGTGCCGTCCCCCGCGGACCCGCCGTCGGGATGCCGGTTCCGCACGCGGTGCTGGAAGGCGCAGGCGGTGTGTGCGGAGGTGGTGCCGCCGCTGGCGGTGCCGGAATGGTTCCGGGAGGGCGGGGGCCCGGCCGCGCACCCGTCGGCGTGCCACTTCGCGGAGGAGGGGGCGGCGCGCACCTGACCCCCGTGCAG
Organism: Streptomyces sp. AM25; assembly: GCF_058146165.1. Taxonomy (NCBI): domain Bacteria; kingdom Bacillati; phylum Actinomycetota; class Actinomycetes; order Kitasatosporales; family Streptomycetaceae; genus Streptomyces; species Streptomyces sp. AM25. Next base: position 55,656 of record NZ_JBKIWN010000008.1, read on the forward strand.
GTGCGCGCTGACGTGCTGCCGAGCGTATGGAGATCGGGCCGGCCTTTCCACGGTTGCCTGTTTCCAGGTAAATCCGGTACCTGTAAAAGCGGCCCGGAAGCACGGAGCACCATGGCCGGAGGGGACGGACCGCGCACGATGGACGCTGAGGCGATGCGTCAGATGCTCAGCGAGCGAAGGGCCTTGATCAGCCCGGAAGGCCTGGGTTTCACGAGGAGGGACCCCCGGGGGCGCCGGTCTCCCGGCCTGTCCCAGGCCCACATGGATCAGCTGACCCACCGCTCCCCGGGCACGTACGGAAGGCTGGAGCGCGGAGCGCTCGACAGCCCGTCGGCCGGTTACCTGCGTGCCGTCGCCGGCATCCTGGAGCTGACCGAACAGGAATGGAGCGCCCTCTACGGCTACGCCCGCGGGGAACGCCCGCCGGCTCCGCTGTCCGGCGCCGCGGAGGTGTCGCGGACGTACGCCTGGGCGGACGTCGTGGAGGGGTTCTCCTCGATGGCCTACGTCTGCGACTACGCCGGAAACATCCTCGCCTACAACGATCCCCTGTCCCGGATGTTCCCGGGCCGGCGGGTGCCGGTGAACACCCTGTGGTGGCTGCTGTTCAGCGACGACGCCCGCAACGAGGTGCTGCTGGACTGGGAGAACTCCTGGGCCCCGGTGCTGGTCCCCCAGATCCGCGCGGCCGCGGCCCAGTACAAGGAGGACCCGACCCTCCGGGAGCTCAAGGAGCGCTGCCTGGCGGATCCCCGCACGAGGGACCTCTACCGAGGGGTTCCCGTGGGCCACACCCACCCCGACGGCGACGAGAAGCCGCTGCACCACCCGGAGTTGGGGCGGGGGTGGGTGAGCATGTGCGTCAGTGTGCCGCTGGGCTCGCCGGAAGTCCGGCTGTTCCTGCTGCACTTCCGCCCGGAGGGCGGTTCGCGGCGGGGCCGTTCGGCGCCGCGGATGGAGGGGGCCGAGCGGGGGCTTGCGGGGTTCTTCGCTGTTGGGGGTTGAGGGGGCCCGGAGTGCGTCAACCGGAACTTCCCCTTCCGGCAGCGGAAATCCTCACTTCCGGCAGCGGAAAGTGAGGATTTCCGCTGCCGGAAGGTGGGGTCGGCCCGGGTCAGCAGGCCGCCTGGTAGTCCGCGTCACCGGCGAGGCCGCTCGCGGAGAAGCACTGGTCGCGGCCCCATGCCGTGTGGAAGCTGCCGCTCGTGTTGGCGCCGTCCCGCGCGGACAGGTAGACGGTGGAGGAGCCGGTGATGTGGTTGTAAGTGGTGATGCACTCCCCGGCGTTGAGGTCCTTGCTCTGGTAGAGCCGGCCGTAGTTGTCCCGCACGTCCTCGTAGAGGACGAAGGCGCCGTGGTTGCAGACCGTGATCTTGCCGGGGTACGGGACCGCCGGCTGGGCCGCCTGGGCGGGGGCGGCCATGCCGACCGCACCGAGGAGAGCGATGCCGGCGGCAGCGGCTGCGGCGGCGGTGCGGGGGGCGAGCTTGTGGAACATGGGGGCCTTTCGTGAACCAGTGCGTGCGCCGAAGCACGCCTGATCACCATTACCGACCGTGGTGAACGAAAGGTGGCGGGGCAGTTGACGGCCGGTTATGCGGGGGCCTGGGCCGCGTCCTGTCGACTCATCGCGGTGACGAGGGTGGAGGAGACGTGGGCCAGGGCGGGGTCGGCAGCGATGAAGAACGTTTCGACTGCCGCCAGTTCGTGGTTCATACGGGCCATCGGCATTTCGAGCCGGCCGGTAAACGGTGGCCCCCACCGCGCCCCACACCGGCCCGCTCGGGCTCGTGTCGGCGGCCGGCCGCGCTGGCGGGGCGGGACGTGAACTCCTCGGGGAGTTGCCCCTTCCGGTGGCAGAAATCTTCACTTTCCGCTGCGGGGAGTGAGGATTTGCGTCGGTGGAGCGTGAGGTTCCGGCGTGACATCTGAGCCACGTGTCCGGATCCGTCTGAGTACGAATGCCTATGACAGCTGGGGACGGTGATTGATAGAAACGTGCAAGTTGTTTGTTGCGTAGGGGAGGGAGCGGCGTCGTGTCGCGTTGGGACATCCACCCGGAGGGTGTGCAGGGCACCGTCGGGAAGACGGCCGAGGTCGCGGGCAAGCTGCAGGGGCAGGCCGGGGCGTACCACGGCCATGTCCAGAGCGTGGCACAGAGCGCGGGGACGCTGGCCGGTCCTTGCGACCCGGCGAGCATGGGCATGAGCCCGGTCGGTGCGGCTGTCGTCGCGTACGCGAACAACGCCACCCAGACTCTGAACGCGGTCGCGGACCGTACGGAGAAGACGCTGAACGGCACGGTGGCGGCGGTCGGTTGGTACCTGAACGGTGACTTGGAGATGGCCGAGAACGCCGAGAAGGACGCGATAGCCGGGCGCGAGGCGAAGACCCCCTGGGACAAGAAGTGACCGATCCGATCGACCCGATATCCATACCCCACTACACGGGGGAACTGGGCGAGCTGGAAAAGGCTGTTGCGTCCTTGAAGACGGATGCGTCCGACATCCGTGCCACGGGAGCCGACACCCACTCCACCTTCCAGCATCTGTCCGCCGACTACGACGCTCCGGAGCGGGACCAGCTGCTGGCCACGACGATTCCGGTGCGCGATCAGGCGGACCAGTTCGCGCGCGGCCTGGAGACGGTCCAGTCCGCGCTCTCGACGTATGCCTCCGAGATCCGTCCGATCGTCAAGGAGCTGGATCATCTGCGCGAGCAGGCGGTCGCGTTCCGGGACTCGGTCAAGGACGACGAGCACTGGCAGAAGAACCAGGGGAAGGTCGACGAGAACGCCCGCCTGATCCGCGCGGTGGCGGTCGCCCAGGAGAAGTTCCACGCGGCCGAGCGGGATGCCGTCAACAAGATCACGGCTGTCTACTGCGGCACGACGTACCTGACGGTCGATGACGGCTCCCACAAGCCGGGCATGTACGGCTACGACCCCAAGGCGATTGCCAAGGTCACGGAGACGCCGTGGGGGACGGTCGAGAAGCGGGAGCATGGGGCTCTCGAGAAGGTGTGGGACCACCTCATCAACAACCCGATTGCCGACGCGTACAAGGGCTTCTTCATCGACGGCACGTGGGGCAGTGTGCGTGGCCTGGGGACCATGTTCGGCTGGGACGGCGGGGACAAGGCTGCCGAGGCATGGAAGAACCTCGGCCTGCTTGCGGCAGGAGCGAACCCGAGCATGTTCCTGGCGGCGCAGGCCACTCGCGTCATGCCCGACTCCTGGCTGCCCAAGCAGGCCAGGGAGTACAAGAAGGCCGCGAAAGCGGCCGACAAGGGTTTCCTGGCGTGGGACGAGTGGAAGAAGAACCCCTCCCGCGCCTTCGGAGCGCTCTCTTTCAACGTGATCACTGCGCTGATCCCCGAGGCCAAGGCGGCCGGCCTGGCCCGGACCGGTACGACGACGGGAAAGGTGCTGGGCACCACCGCCCGGGTCGGCGAGATCGCCGACCCGGTCAACCTCATGGCGAAGGGCGTCGGCAAGGGATTCACCGCGGCCAAGGGCGCCCTGGAGTCCGCCAGGATCGGCGACCTTCACAAGGTGGCCCTGCAGAACGCCGCCCACCTGACCGAGCGTATCCCGGGCACAAATGAGAAGGCCCTCAAGCTCACGACCGCGGACGAAACCCCCACCTACATCAGAGAGGACGGCACCTGGCTCAGAGCCGACGGCTCCGAATATCCGACCCACAGCGAGGTTCCGAAGGAACTCAGCGCGGCGGAGCGGGGTGCCGGGCAGGCTCACCGTGTACTCGCTCACGTCGGCGGAGGCGGCGCGAGCGAGTCGGCCGCCCGCATAGGCGGACACGGCACTGGCGGAGCAGTGGAGAACTCGGCTGGCCACGCGAGCGGTCGCGGCACAGAAACGTCACTGCCATCGGGTGGTCGCGGCACGGACAATATCGCCCGCGAAGTTGGCTCCGGTCCTCACGGCTCCGACGGGTACCCAGGCAGCGACCACCAAGAGGCACCCACGGGTTCGCATGACCATCGCGGTTCCTCGCACGGCGATCCGGGTCGTCACACGGACGACCCCTCCGCGCCGCATGAAGGCGGCGAGGACGGGGCTGCGGCAGATGCCCACGGCGCTGGGGATCATGGCGGTGGAACCCAGAACGGGAACACATCCGAGCTGGACGCGCGAGAGGTTGTCCGGCGGCAGGTAGAAAAGGCCAACTCTCCGGACAAGACTTGGTTTAACAACCACTACAAGAAGAATGCTTACCGGCATAGCAGGCTGGGGCGCGATGAGCATGGTCATGCCTTGGTGCAGCTGAGGCCGGACCCCGACAGGCCGGGCAAGTGGATTCCGGCGAGTGAAGCTCCGCCGGCAATTCCTCCAAAATTCCGCCTTGATGTCGAAGGCGTGTTGGGGGAGAGGAAAACCGCGTTTCCTGAGCATCTCGGCAATCTCGATGACGTGACAGCCCGACGCGAGTCGGCGATCGCAGCCGACAAGACCGCCAGTAGCGATCTGAAGGCAGCCGAAGATGCCCTCGCGGCTGACAAGCACAACGAAGACCTCAAGGTTGCGGCCGCGGATGCGAAGGACACGTACCGGACGACGCATACTGCGGTGCGAGATGTGGGAGAGGAACTCGGCGACAAGGCAGCGGAGTTTCATGCGGTGCCGGAGAATTTTGACGTTGTCCGTCGAGTGGACAATCGTGCAACCGGAAACAACCGATTCGATCAGGTATGGGAACTTCAGGGCGATAAGATCTTGACGGTCGAGGCGAAGGCGCCGTCAGCAGACCTCGGACACCGCAGGGGGCACAGCGGGCGTGACGTCATGCAAGGGACTCGTGAGTACTACGAAACGATCCTGCTCGAGATGCAGAAGCGCGCTTCCAACCCCAAGCTTCCCGCGGATGAGCTGCTGGCGAGGCGGAAACTGGCGGAGGCGAAGGAGGAGCTGGCTTTGATGAACCGCCTGCTCCAGGCTCTGGAGGGCGACAGGGTGGAGTACGTTGTCGTCAAGGCGAAGGCCGACGGGCCCCTCTACAAGGGCTACGACATGCAGCACTTCGACATCAGGAAGGGGAGTCACGGATGATCGTGACTGTGTCTCGTCACGAATTTCCCGCGGCCAACGCCTCGTTCGCCTTGGAGATGCTCGGCGAGAACGTTGAGCAAACGATCGGCTATCTCGAACGGTCGCCGAGCATGTTCAACATGGCATTCGGTACCGCGACAACCCTGGCTGAGACGTACTGTGCCGTCGATCCCAACGTTGACAGGTCCGAATCCTGGGAAGCGTTCGTCGCAGCGATGCAGGTCGGGTCGGCCTTGTTTGTTTCGGCAACGGCCGCCGAAGGCCCAGTGGGGTGCCGCATCGCCCATAAGATGCGGATGATTCCGGCTACCGGGCCGCAATCCTATGCTGATGCCGGCAACTGGATCAACGCCTTCTGGCTTGCGATCATCTGCCGGGAGCAGGGCCGCATGACAGAGCTGAGCAATGTTCCTCTTGCGTTGCTGCGAGACTCCGGCGCAGTCTTCGATGAGTACATTTACTCCTGGGTCGACACCCTGCAGACTTACTGGCTGGAACGGCCCGGGCTTCCCGAAAAACTGATGGCTGCCATGGAGGGCACCGACCCCAGCGTTCTGCCGGACTCCAGTCGGGAACTGGTTCTCAAGACTCTGTACCCACCGATCAACCTCTTTTACCGCTTCCTGCAGCAAGACCCTGAGCGCTTCAACGTCGAGCTGGCGAAGGCGTTGGAATGGCACAAGGAGTACTGGACAGGTGACGAGGAGCGAGCCTCCAGCTCCGCCGGCTTGCTCGCCCTCGGACCGCTGGCCGTCGCCTGTCTCGCTTACGACGCAGGCTTCCCGATCGAGGTCGAGTCCGAGTACCTGCCCAAGGGGTTGCTGGAGCGTAGCTGGCTGGGTGAGTTCGACACGTGAGATCAGGGCGTGCGCTGGGGCACGCCCTGATTGGCGGTCGCTCTCGATGATGGCGGCCGCCGTGGCCTCGGTCGTTGGCGGCTTCTTGCGCTACGCGCAGTGCCTGTTCACCGCGTCTACTCCCGTCGCCTTCCAGCCTTTCCGACGAGCAGCCGGACATTCGCCGGGTCGCAGAGCATGCCGCTGCCTTCCGGCGCCGGCATGAGCCAGTAGGCCCCCGGCGGTTCTCGGCGGGTGGGGGCCGGTACCCCGAGGTAGTTGGTGGGGTGCTCGCGACCGATGCACTGGGTGCCGGGTTCTGCCCAGCGCCGGTAGGTGTTCGGTGGTACGAGCAGGAAGTACCGCGTTTGTGTCCGGGAGACGATGACGGAGCGGGTGAGGCCGGCCATGCGGAAGTGGTCGGCGATTGCGGCTCGGTCCTTGATGCCGTGGATGCCGTTCTCCACGATTCCGGAGGGGAGTTGGACGACGTCGAAGTGGAGGCCGACCTGAAGCGTTGCGGTCACTCCCCTCATCCATGACTCGCGCGCGTCGCTCGGGCGGCGCTCTCGTGAGACGAGCCAGAGGGCTGCTTCGTGGAGCAGGAGGGGATCAATGGCCTGTGCCGGGCCGGCCAACGCCCTTGTCGTCGAGTCCTTCATGCTGGGTGACGGTAGGGCCGTCAATTGCGGCCAACCCGGTCCGACAGACCGGGTTGGCTGAGGGGCCGGGCGGCCTGTCGATGCCGAGGCGCTCGGCGAGCGCCTCAACTTGGCGCCGGTAGGTGGGACGGACGCGGCTGCGCAGGCCGGCAACCATCTGGAGGGCCAGTGGGTTGCGCATCAGGTCTTCCGGAGCGAGTCGCTCGAGGTCGAGGAGATGTACGAGGACAGCCGCATCGTCGTGTTTGAGGTCGTAGCAACGCGCGACGTCGAGCAGGAACGTGAACTTACGCTCGATAGAGGGGAGTCCGTCCGCGTCGATGTGGTCGGCTCTGCGTAGCCCCTCCGAGGCTTCTCCGGCGAGTGTTTCAATCGCGAGGGCATGAAGGTCGACGTTGGCGGGTCCGAAGACGGTCCAGGCGACGTTGCCTTGCCCGACTCTTCTCGCCCTGGGCTGAGCATCACGTTCGAGGCGCTCGCGTGCTCCCCACCAGTCTCTCCGGCGGGCCGAGGCAGTGGCGATGACCAACCCCAGGGCGCCGGTCAGAGATTCGCGTTCCTTGCCGAGTGGCGCGTCGGCAAGTTGTTCGGCAGCCTGAGCGGCAACCTCTTCGGCTCCCTCAAGGTCGTTTTGTGCGAGAAGGACATGTCCGAGGTTCCATTGCGCTGCGGCGATCCGCAACGGGTCGTCGGCGTCTTCGGCCGCGCGCAAGGCACGGTCGGCGACGAGGAGGGAGAGGTCGTTGCGGCCCGTGCGGCGGCAGTAGGAGCGTAGGAGGCCGTAGAGGTCGGCTGCTGCACGCAGCGTTTCCCGGCGGGCGCGTTCGTCCGTGCCGCTTCGGTGGGCCCGCACTGCATGCTCGACATCGGCGAGGAGCCGGGGAAGGATCTCGGCTGTGCTCGTGTACCGGGTCGGCGAGGCCTGCCACATGCACCATGCTGCTTCGACGCGTTCGCGCAGAACTACAGCATCGACCGGGGGCTGACGGCCTGGAGGGCTGTACCCCATGAGGATGCGTGCAACGTCGGGTGCTGTGTGCTGGGGGGTCTCGTGCTCAGCCGGCACGTGATCGTCCAGAAGAGCGGCGACAGGAACGCCGATTTCGTGGGCGAGTGCGATGAGGACGTCAAGGGCAGGGGTCTTGCGACCTCGTTCGATCTGAGACAGGTAGTCCTCGGTGATGCCGCACAGGCCGGCGATAGCAGCCTGAGACCTATTGCCGTTGCGACGCCGCCAGTACCGGATGCGGGAGCCGAGTTGAAGGTCGCGTGCCATCTTTATCCCTTTGCTGCACGGGTAGTTCACCGTACGCCCGGTTGTGGCTGAGGGGAGTCGATAAAGCCTTTCGTGCGACAACCTGGCCTTACCGGTGACGGAGGGAGACGCATGCGACAGCGCCGGATCGTCCTGTGGGACATCGACCACACGTTGATCGACACGCGCGGGGTTGGCCGGGAGCTGTCCGGGCTCGCTTTTGAACGGGTGACAGGACGGCGAATGGAGCAGCAGGCACGTGTGGACGGCATCACGGAGGCCGTGATCTTCCGGGAGACGGCGAAGCTGCACGGCCTGCAGACCGGTCGGCGCGACTTCGAGCGCTTCGCTCAAGCGTTGGCCGAGGCGCACGTGCAGCATGCTGTGGAACTGCGGGAACGCGGCCGTGCTCTTCCCGGTGCGGCAGCAGCCCTGGACGCCATCGCTGCGGTGCCGGATGCGGTGCAGGCCGTGGTGACGGGCAACGTGCGACCGGTCGCGGAGATCAAACTCGGCGTGTTCGGGCTCGGCCGTCACATCCAGTGGGAATTGGGCGCCTACGGTGAAGACGCCGACGAACGGAGTGAGTTGGTGAGGATTGCGCTGCGGCGGTCATGTGCTGCCTCCTCGGATGCCGTCCTGGTCGACGACACCCCTGCGGGTGTGGAAGCGGGCATTGCGAATCGGGTCAAGGTGATCGCCGTGGCCACGGGGCGCAGCAGCCCGACCGAACTGGCTCGGGCCGGCGCCCACGTCGTTCTGGCCGACCTGACGGACACGGCGGCGGTCGTCAGCGCTCTTTCGTAGCCGAGACGAAGTCCTTCAGTTCTTCCGTCTCCAGGGTGAAACCGACCGGTTCGGGGATCTCGACAGGTGTGCCGTACGGCCGTGACGTCAGGCTCCGGTACCCCCTGGTACAGCCACGTCTCCGGGAGCTGCTCCCTGCACGTCATCTGCAGCCACATGATGATCTAGCTGTGGTTGCCGTCCCGCGCCGGCTTGACCTCGACCCTTCCGTTCACGAACCCCAGGCGCACCGTTTCCGGCGCCGTGCGGGCCAGGTCCCCCGAAGTCTTCGGCAAGCAGCGTCACGCCCTGCTCCTCTTACGTGTGCGGTTGATGGCCCGGAGCTGTTCAACGCGGGTGTGGACCACGGCGTGCGAGGGTCCATGCGGTTCGTGGGAACGGGCCTCGCCCCGGCAGCCCCGGCACACCCCGCCCGGAAGGGCTTCCGGGCGGCCCGGGGTGGCGCAGACGGTGCACTCCAGGATGCGGAGTGGAGCGCGGGTGGGGAGCGGCTCCGGTTCCGGGGGGAGTTTGTCCGTGAGGCGGCAGCGGGCCAGGTTGGCCGCGTGGTGGACCTCGTGCGGCAGGCCTGCCGTCAGCGCTCTGACGATATCCCGCCCGTCCGCGCCGCGTTCCAGCCACTGCAGGGCCAGGGGTTCGAGGGCTGCGCAGTCCGCCGCGGACAGTGTCATGCGGGGGTCCGTGCGCGCCGCCGAGGCCAGGGCCGCGTAGGCGGTCGAGCGTGCGGGGCGTGGCGTCTGCGGTACCGGAGCGGACCCGGTCAGGACCGGCTCCCACCACGCGTCGTCCCTCGGTGTGCGCGAGAAGTACGTCCGCGTCACCCAACGCGCGCTGCCGTCCTCGCTCTTGAGGTGTTCCTTCACCCGGCGCAGGTGACCCGCCTCCGACAAGCGCCTCAGTGCCGTCCGGCACGCCGCCTGCCCGTACGTGGGCAAGTGCGCCGCCAGGGTTTTGGCATCCATCGCCGCACCCTCCGGCAGGCGGTCGATGAACGCCGCGATCGATGCCTCGCGGGGCTTGAGGTGTGTGAAGTCGGTGCGGCTGCGCGGGGATTGGGACGGTGCGCTGCGCTTGCCGTAGCCCGGTTTGGCCAGGGGGTGTGAGATATGGTTGGCGGCAGCCATGAGATCGAAATTCCTTAGGTTGGTCGGTCTTCGTGGTCAGACCCCGGTTGGTGTTCCCGCACCCTCCGGGGTTGTTTTGTTGCTGCTCCGCACGCTAGAGGGCCACCACGCCCCGTTGCAACCAATCACCAAAGGTGAACGCGCGTGCTACGCGCGCCACTTGGGAGCACGGGAGGGTGGGTGGGTTGAGACCCACCCACCATTCCTTGCATAGAGCGCTCGGCCCCCGGCCCCCGGAGCCCGGAGCCCGGAGCTCACATCACCACCTCCGTGTCCCGTTCCACCGTCGGCGGCTCCGGGAAGTGGCAGGCCGACAAGTGGCCCTCCCGTGAGCCGTCCGCGGGGGCCAGCGGGGGGACCGTCTCCGCGCACAGGTCCCGCGCCTTCCAGCAGCGTGTGCGGAAGCGGCAGCCCGACGGGGGGTCGATGGGGGACGGGACGTCCCCCGCCAGGCGGATGCGTTCCCGGGTCGCGCCGTCCTCCCCCGCCTCCGGTACCGCCGACAGCAGTGCGTGCGTGTACGGGTGGCGCGGGCGGCGGTAGATGTCGTCGCGGGTGCCCACCTCCACGATCCGGCCCAGGTACATCACCGCCACCCGTTGCGAGAAGTGCCGGACCACGGCCAGGTCGTGGGCGATGAAGAGGAACGCGATGTCCAGCTCCTGCTGCAGCCTCTGCAGCAGGTTCACCACCTGCGCCTGGATCGAGACGTCCAGTGCGGACACCGGCTCGTCCGCCACGATCAGCTTCGGTTCGAGGGCCAGCGCCCGTGCGACCCCGATGCGTTGGCGCTGGCCGCCCGAGAATTCGTGCGGGAAGCGGTTGTAGTGCTCGGGGTTGAGGCCCACGGTCTCCAGGAGTTCGCGGACGCGGGCCTCGCGGCCGCCCGGCGGTGTGATGTCGTTGATCTCCATCGGGCCGGAGACGATCTTTCCGACCGTCTGCCGCGGGTTCAGCGACGAGTACGGGTCCTGGAAGATCATCTGGATCTCGGAGCGGATCGGGGCGAGTTCCTTGCGGCTCGCGTGGGTGATGTCCTCGCCCCGGTAGCGGATCCGCCCGGCGGTCGGCTCCAGCAGCCGGGTCAGCAGCCGGCCCGTCGTGGACTTGCCGCAGCCCGACTCGCCGACCAGGCCGAAGGCCTCGCCGGCCCGGATGGCGAGGTCGATGCCGTCGACGGCCTGGACGGCGCCGACCGTCCGCTTGACCGGGAAGCCGCCTCTGATGGGGAAGTGCTTGGTCAGCCCCTCGGCGACCAGGATCTCGCTCATGTCTCGCTCGCTCCTCAGCCCAGCCGGGGCTTGATCCGTTCGGTGAAGGTCGTTCGCTTCTGAGTTGGTGTCAGGTGACAGGCTGAGCCGCGGCCCTGGGCCGGGAGCTCCGGGCGTTCCGAGCGGCAGCGGTTCCCGCCCACCTCGGAGACGAACGCGCACCGCGGGTGGAACGGGCACCCCGGCGGCGGCGCCAGCAGGCTCGGCGGGGTGCCGGGGATCGGGGTGAGCGGTTCCGTCACGTCCGAGGTCAGCCGGGGCATCGAGCCCAGCAGGCCCCAGGTGTAGGGGTGTTGGGGTTCCCGCAGCACCTCCTCCACCGTCCCGCGCTCCACTGCCCGTCCCGCGTACATCACCAGCACCTCGTCCACCGTGTGCCCGACCACGCCGAGGTCGTGCGTGATGAGCACGATCGCCGCACCCGTCTGCTGCTGGAGGTCCTTCAGGAGGTCGAGGATCTGCGCCTGCACGGTGACGTCCAGCGCCGTCGTCGGCTCGTCGGCGATCAGCAGCTCCGGGTCGCAGACCAGCGCCATGGCGATCATGGCGCGCTGCCGCATGCCGCCGGAGAACTGGTGCGGGTAGTCGTCCACGCGCAGCCCGGCGTTGGGGATGCCCACCTTCTCCAGCATCTCGATCGCCCGCAGCCGGGCGTCCCGCTTCGAGGCGCCGGTGTGCTTGCGGAAGGGCTCGGAGATCTGGCGGCCGACGGTGTAGTAGGGGGAGAGTGCGGAGAGCGAGTCCTGGAAGATCATCGCCATCTTGTTGCCGCGCAGCTTCTCCAGGACGGACTCCGGGGCACCGGTCAGTTCCTGGCCGTCCAGCAGGATCTCGCCGCGGATCTCGGTGGACCGGGGGTCGTGCAGGCCGAGCACGGCGAGGTTGGTGACGGACTTGCCGGAGCCGGACTCGCCGACGATGCCGAGGGTCTCCCCCTTCCGTACGTCGAAGGAGAGACCGTCGACGGCCTTGACGATGCCGTCCTCGGTGCTGAAGCGGACGTAGAGGTCCTGGACGGAGAGGAATGCGGTCACTGGGATGAACTCCAGGGGGCTGAGCGCCCCGTCAGGGGCGCGGGGAACTGCGCGAGCAACCGACCACGGCCCGCACCCGACTAAGCGAGCCGCACCCGGGGATCGATAAATGCATAGGCGGCATCGACGACGATGTTGGCCACCACGATCGCCGTGCAGCTGATCAGCATCACCGCCATCAGCGTCGGCAGATCCGTCTGGCTGACGGAGTCGACCGCAAGCCTCCCCAGCCCGTGCAGGCTGAACGTGAACTCGGTGATGATGGCGCCCCCGAACAGAGACCCGAGGTCGATGCCGAAGATGGTCACGATGGGCGCGAGCGCCCCCCGCCACGCGTAGCGGAAGAAGACCGTGCGGTGGCTCAGGCCCTTGGCGCGGGCGGTGCGGACGTGGTCCTCGCCCAGTTGCTCGACCATCTGGGAGCGGGTCATCCTCGTGTAGTTGGCGACGAAGATGATGGAGAGCACCAGCCAGGGGATGAGCATCCCGGTGAACCACTTCCCGGGGTTCTCGGTGATCGGGTAGTAGGCGGGGTTGTCCGCCCAGTGCAGGCCGGTGACGAACACGGCGAGGGCGAGGACGCCGACGAAGTAGATCTGCAGCGAGTTGGCGACCAGCGACAGCGAGCTGAAGAACTTGTCGAGCCACCGGCCCTGGAAGGCCGCGGCGATCATGCCGAAGCCGACGCCGACGGTCAGGAAGACGACGGCGCTGCCCACGGTGAGCGACAGGGTGGTGGGGAAGCGGTCCACGATGGTGCCCCAGACCGGCTGCTGGTTGGAGAAGGAGTAGCCGAAGCAGGGGGCCGCGCAGTGGCCGACGGAGAAGTCGCGGCCGGTGAAGATGCCCACCATGTAGTGCCAGTACTGGACGGGCACCGGCCGGTCGAGGCCCAGGTTCTTGTGGATGACCGCGAGCGCGTCGGCGGTGCAGTTCTTGCCGCAGGACATGCGGGCCGGGTCGGAGGGCAGCGCGAAGAAGAGGAAGAACGTGATCGCGCTGATCAGCAGGATGATGACGAGCGCGCCGGCGGTCCGGCGGGCGAGGAATCTCAGCATGGCTGCGCTGCCTCACGGTTCGGGCGGGACGGAGGACGGTGGACGGCCGGGACCGCCAGGTCCCGGCCGCCTCCGCGGCTACTTCACGAAGACGCCGGACGGGTCCGGGTAGCCGTACACCGGGTGGTACTTGACGCCGCCGAGCCCCGAACCCCACAGCGAGAACTGGAGGTTGGCGTAGGTGGGCACGGCCGGGACGTCATCGGTGAGGATCTTGTCGGCGAGCTTCATCCACTCCGGCGCCGCCTTCTTCACGTCGGGGATCGCATTGATGCGGTCGATCTCCTTGTTGACGGCGGGGTCGTTGAGGTGGTCGTAGTTCTGGGCGCCGTCGGAGATCACCCGGCCGTCGTAGAGCGGCGGGACGACGGTCGAGGCGACCGGCCAGTCCGCGCCCCAGCCGGTGCGGAAGATGTCGAAGCCGTTCTTCACCTCGGCGATCGAGTTGTCCCAGACGTTGGCGTCGATCTCCTTCTTCTGCACCTTGAAGCCCGCGCGCTCCAGGGCCTGGGTGACGACCACCGAGACCTTCTGCTGGACGTCGGTGTTGGCGTAGGCGTAGACGATCTCCTGGCCCTCCTTGCCGGCCTCCTTCAGCAGGGCCCTGGCCTTGTCAGGGTCGCCGTTCGGCTTGGCCTTCTTGCCGAACGGGTCGGAGGCCTTGTAGCCGTCGATGGAGGGGGAGATCAGGTTGGTGGCCAGCTGTCCGGCGGTCGCCCCGCCGATCTGCTGGATGATCTGTCCGCTGGGCACGGCATAGGCGAGGGCCTTGCGGACCCTGATGTCCTTGAGCCGGTCCATGTTGAAGTTGATGACGTCGAGGTAGGGCTGGATCTCGATGAAGCGGCGCGCCTTGGTGCCCGGGTCCTTCAGCACCTGCTCGACCATCTCCGGCGCGACGGCGTTGGTGTACGACATGCCGTACTTGTCGGGGCCCTGGTCGGCGAGCAGCCGCCGGGTGGAGTCGGTGGCCTGGTGGCCGAAGCTGATCTCGAACTTGTCGGGGTACTGGGTGCGGATCGGGTCCGTCTTCGGGTCCCAGCCCTGATTGCGCACCAGGGTCAGCGACTTGCCCGTCTTGTAGTCGGCCACCTGGTAAGGGCCGGACGAGAAGGGCGCGTTGTCGTACTTCTGCTTCCCGTCCTTGTCGGCCTTCACCGGGCCGACGTTGGGCATCGCGGTGGCGAACGGGGCGTCCGCGTGCGGCTTGAGGAAGTGGAAGACGATGGTCCTGGCGTCCGGGGTGTCCAGCACCGAGGACGGCAGGTGCTTGCCGTCGTACGGGCCGTCCGGCAGGGCCTTGCGGTAGCTGGTGCCGTCACCGGAGAGCCACTGCTGGATGTACTGCGGGCCGTCGGTCTCGAACGAGGCGTAGAGCCGCTCGATGCCCCAGCGCACGTCCTGCGAGGTGATCGGCGAACCGTCCTGCCACTTCAGCCCGTCCTTGAGCGTGAACTTCCAGGTCTTCCCGCCGTCGGAGGAGGTGCCGGTGTCGGTGGCGAGGTCGCCGACGACCTTGACCTTCCCGTCGGCGCCGATCTTGTAGCCGGTGAGCGTGCGGTTGTAGAGCAGCTGGCTGATCAGCATGTCGCCGTAGTAGATCTGGCCCGGGTCCAGGTGGTGGAAGGCGTCGCGCTGGAGGACGGTGACGGTGCCGCCCTTCTTGGCGCCCGAGGGCGCCGGGGCGGGGCCCGTCGAGTCCGTGGCGGTGCCGAGGGAGTAGTTGGCGGCCACGTTCTTGTCCTGGCCGGGGCCCGCGCTGTCGGTCGCCCCGCCGCCGCCTCCGCCGCCCCCGCTGCTGCACGCGGTGAGCACCAGGGCGCCGGCGGCCAGCACCACGGCCGTCCGCCGTGCCCTGCGGTTGACTGTCGTCCTCATCGATCTGCACCTGCCTGTCGGTTGACGGTGGAGCGTGCGGTTCGGGCCGCCGGGGCGGTCAGCGCCGGGTGCGGGGGTCGAAGGCGTCCCGGACGGAGTCCCCGAGCAGGTTGAAGGCGACCACGAAGATGATCATCGCGAGCCCGGGAAAGAAGATGTAGGTGACGTCGCTCTCGTAGTACTTCGCCCCGTTGGCGAACATCCGCCCCCAGTCGGGGGTGGGCTCGACGACGCCCACGCCGATGAAGGAGAGCCCCGCCTCGGCCGTCACCAGGGTCGGCAGCATCAGGGTCGACTGCACCAGGATCGGCGTCCACAGGTTGGGCAGCAGCTCCTTGGTGATGATGCGCCAGGGCGAGGCCCCGGTGACCTTCGCCGCCTCGACGAACTCCCGCTCCCGCAGGCTCAGTACCTGGCCGCGCAGCAGCCGCGCCAGACCCATCCAGCCCAGCACCCACAGGACCAGGATCAGGGTGATGACCCGGAGGTAGGTCGGGGTCTCCTTCTCGGGGCTGACGAAGAGGGAGTAGACGACCGGGGTGAATGCGACGAACGACAGCTGCTGGGGGAAGGCGAGCAGCAGGTCGATGAAGCGGCCCAGGAAGTAGTCGGTGCGGCCGCCCAGATAGCCGGCCGTCACCCCGACCAGGACGCCCGTCACCACGCAGAGCGCGGTGGCCGCCGTGGCGATCAGCAGCGAGGTGCGGATGCCGTAGACGAGCTGGGTCAGCACGTCGCGGCCCAGGGTCGGCTCGATGCCGAACCAGAAGCGGCCGGAGATGCCCCCGTTGGGGGCGATCGGGTAGCCGAACTGGTTCAGCAGGCCGGACTCGTCGAGCCCGTAGGTCTCCGTCGGGTTCTTGCCGTAGACCATGGAGATCAGCGGGGCCGCGACGGCGACGAGGAAGAAGAAGAGCACGACCCAGGCGGAGATCACTCCCGAGCGGTCACGCCTGAAGCGCCGCCACATCAGCTGCCCGGGCGAGCGTCCCACCGGCGGCGCTGCGGCCGGTGCGGCGTCGAGGGCGCTGCTTGCGCTGCTCCGGGAAGGGCTCGTCATCGCGTGCATCCCCCGCCAAGTCGTCTCGGTTCCCCGCGCGTTGATCAAGGAGTGACATATCGAACACGTTGGGTTGAGCGGACTTTGGCAATGGAGTTACGGTGCAGTCAAGGGGGCTGCGATGGAAGACACGGGGCTCTGCCGCATCTTGAGCGAAGGTTGTGCAGATCGAGGTGGCGGCGTGCTTGACAGGGAGGTCAAGCGCGCCGCGGCCGATTCACTCTCAGGGCTGCTGCATACCCAAAGATCGCTTGATGAAGTCGACTTGGAGCAGCAGAAGGTTCTCGGCAACCTGTTCCTGCGGGGTCATGTGCGTCACCCCGGACAGCGGCAGCACCTCGTGCGGCCGGCCCGCCGCGAGGAGCGCGGAGGAGAGCCGCAGGGTGTGGGCGGCGACGACGTTGTCGTCCGCCAGGCCGTGAACGATCATCAACGGCCGGTGCTGCTGCGCCACTTGGGACAGGCCGCCGTCCGTGACGAGGGAGTTGCGGGCGTACACATCCGGCCGCTCGTCCGGGTGCCCCAGATAGCGCTCGGTGTAGTGGGTGTCGTACAGCCGCCAGTCGGTGACCGGGGCGCCCGCGACGCCCGCGTGGAAGACGTCGGGGCGGCGCAGCACGGCGAGGGCGGCCAGGTAACCGCCGTACGACCAGCCGCGGATGGCCACCCTGGCCAGGTCGAGCGGGTACTCCGCGGCGAGCGAGTGCAGTGCCTCGACCTGGTCGTCCAGGGTGACGCCCGCGAAGTCCTCGTGGACGGCCTTCTCCCACGCGGGGGAGGTGTGCGGGGTGCCGCGCCCGTCGGCGACCACCACGGCGAAGCCCTGGTCGGCGAACCACTGCGAGGTCAGATGGGCGTTGTGCGCCGCGGCCACCCGCGGCCCGTGCGGACCGCCGTACGGGTCCATCAGCACCGGCAGCGGCCCGTCGCCGTCCCGGTGGCCGGAGGGCAGCACGACGGCGCACGGAATGCGGCGGGAGCCCGCGCGGGTGAGCCGGGCGCGCGTGGTGAGCACCGGCGTCTGGGCGTACGAGGGCACCGTGGCGGTCTGCTTGCCGTCGCGCAGTACCCGCACCTGGACCCCCGGGCGCTCCATCGACACCGAGACGAGCACCGTCACCGCGCCCGACCGCACGGCCGAGTGCCGGCCGGGCTCCGTCGAGAGCCGTTCCGCGCCCCTCTCGTCGACCCGGTACACGTGCACCTCGCCCGTCTCGTCGTCCGCCGCCTCCGGCCCCGCCGACGCGGCGACGAGCACGCCGTCGGCGGCGACGTCCAGCACGGACTGCACGTGCAACTCCGGTCCGGTCAGCGCCCGGTCGCCGGCCAGCAGCACCCGCGCGCCGTCCCGGTCGGCGATGCGCACCAGGCGGCCGTCCGGGGTCCAGGCGGGCACACCGGCGAACAGTTCAAGCCACTTCGGATCCTCTTCCGTCTGCAGCACCTGTGTGCCGCCCGTGCCCGGGTCCACCGTCAGGTACGCCAGGGAGCGCTGGTCCCGCGACTGGACGAGCAGCAGCGGGGCCCCGGACGCCGACCAGTGCACCCGCGCGAGATAGGGGTGGCGGCCGCGGTCCCAGGTGACGTCCGTGCGGGTGCCGTCCAGGCGCAGCAGGGAGAGCGTCACCTCGGCGTTGGGCGTGCCGGCCGCCGGGTAGGCGACCTCGGCGGGCTCGCGGCCCGGGTTCGCCGGGTCGGCGATCCACCAGCGCTGCACGGGCCCGTCGTCGATGCGGGCCGCGAGCAGCGCGTCGCCCTCCGGGGACCACCAGAAGCCGCGGAAGCGGTGCATCTCCTCGGCCGCGACGAACTCCGCGAGCCCCCAGGCGATCCCGGGGCCGTCCGGCTCCGCCAACGCCCGGTCGCCGCTGCCGTCCGCCTCCACCACCCGCAGGGCGCCGCCGGAGACATAGGCCACCCTGCGGCCGTCGGGGGAGGGGCGCGGGTCGATCACCGGGCCGGGGACGTCCAGTTCACGGGCGGTGCCGCTGCGCAGCTCGGCAACGAAGAGCCGCCCCGAGAGGGTGAAGGCGGCCAACTCGACGGCGCCGTCCACCGCGTACCCCACGACCCCCGCCGACCCCTCGCGGGTGCGCTCGCGCCGCGCCCGCTCCTCGGCGGACAACTCCTCGGCGGATCCGCCCAGCAGGACGGCGGGATCCGCCGCCGGATGCTCCCGGCCCGTCTCCGGATCGAGCACCCACAGGGCGTTCGCCCGGTCCGTACCGGAATGCGAGCGCAGGAAGACGACCCGTGTGCCGTCGGGCGCCACGGTGAACGACCGTGGCACACCGAGGGAGAAGCGTTGCGTGCGGGCGTGCTGACGGGGGAACGAGAGCTGTCCGGTCATGTGCGCGAGCCTACGGCGCGTACCACCGGTGCCGTTCGGAACGGCGAGAACTCGCCGTGCGCCCCGGGTTTGCTTCCGTGCACCGAGTCATGCGGGGGCACGGAAAGTTATGATCGCTCGCGCACCGTGGGTATGTCTTCGGCATCCCGCGCCGTGTCCCGCCCGAGCATGCCTTCGTCCGACCGACCGCGTGTACCTGGAGGTGAACCGCCTTGGCACTCTCGATCTCGCTGGTGGTGCTGCTGGCGATCATCGTCTTCCTGCTGGTCCAGAAGTCCGGACTGAAGACCGGCCACGCCCTGCTCTGCATGCTGCTGGGCTTCTACCTGTCGAGCTCCACGATCGGGCCGACCATCCGCCAGGCGACGACGAGCCTCGCGACGATGATCAGCGGCTTCAAGATCTGACCCGCGTCCGGCCCGCGCCGCCCGGGCCCGCTCCCCGGCGGGCCGCCGCGGCTCGTAGTCTGGAGCCATGACCGACCTTCCCGGCCGCCGGCTGCTCCTGGTGCACGCGCACCCGGACGACGAATCGATCAACAACGGCGCGACCA
The DNA here is from genome assembly GCF_058146165.1 of Streptomyces sp. AM25. Taxonomy (NCBI): domain Bacteria; kingdom Bacillati; phylum Actinomycetota; class Actinomycetes; order Kitasatosporales; family Streptomycetaceae; genus Streptomyces; species Streptomyces sp. AM25. The sequence continues at coordinate 74,612 of NZ_JBKIWN010000008.1, forward strand.
TGGCCAAGTATGCGGCCGAGGGTGCCCACGTCACCTTGGTGACCTGCACGCTCGGCGAGGAGGGCGAGGTGATCCCGCCGGACCTGGCGCACCTCGCCGCGGACCGGGACGACACCCTCGGTGCCCACCGGCAGGGCGAACTGGCGGCCGCGATGAAGGAGCTGGGCGTCACCGACCACCGCCTTCTCGGCGGCCCCGGGCGGTACCGCGACTCCGGGATGATGGCCTCCGTGCAGAACGAGCGCCCCGGGTGCTTCTGGCAGGCCGACCCGGACGAGGCCGCCACATCCCTCGTTGAGGTGATTCGCGAGGTGCGGCCGCAGGTCCTCGTCACCTACGACCCGGACGGCGGCTACGGCCACCCCGACCACATCCAGGCTCACCGCGTCGCCATGCGGGCCGCCGGGCTGGCGGCCGAGCCGGACTTCCGCCGCGACCTCGGCGAGCCGCATACGATCGCCAAGGTCTACTGGAACTGCGTCCCGCTCTCCGTCGTCGAGGCGGGCTTCGCCCGGCTGCGGGCGATGGGCCGGGAGAACGCCTTCCCCGGCATCGCCACCGCGTCCGATGTGCCCGGTGTGCTGCCGGATGCGGAGGTCACGACCGAAATCGACACCGCTGCGTACGCGCCCGCCAAGGCGGCCGCGATGCGCGCCCACGCCACGCAGATCGCCGTGGACGGCCCCTTCTTCGCCCTCTCGAACGACCTGGGCCAGCCGCTCTTCCCGCGCGAGTACTACCGGCTCGTCAAGGGCAGACCCGCCGCCGAGGGCGGCCGGGAGCACGACCTCTTCGCAGGAGTGGACGCATGAACGGCCTTGTCACTCCGCCCAGTTTCGGGCGCCTCGCGGCGTATGTCCTGTTGGCGGTCCTCGGATTCGCCGTCGGCGTCGCCGGGGCGCTCGTCCAAGGCGGCTGGTTCCCCGGCGGGTTGCTGCTCGCGCTGCTCGGCATCGCGGGGCTCTGCTACGGCGGTCTGACGGCCACCGGCACCCGGATCGGCGGGGCTGCACCCGGCGCGGGCTGGCTCGTCGCCGTGCTGATGCTCTCGTCCACCCGGCCGGAGGGCGACTTCCTGTTCGGGGCGGGGATCGGTTCCTATGTCTTCCTGCTGGGCGGGATGATCGTGGCTGTGATGTGTGCCACGCTCCCGAGGCTGCCGCAACCGGGCGGGCCTGCGGCCCGACTTGGCAAGTGACGTGACCATTTCTGCCTGACGTCGGCGCGATTGCCGCTCGCACGGCCCGTGGCCTGATCCGGCGGTCGTCAAATACGCGCCCGTGGTGCCCAGTATGGTGGTGCGCGCCGCCGAGCCTCCCCCTGGCCTCCGGCGATGGGTGACCCCGAGCGAGGTCAACGAGGGCGGCAAAGAGTAACCGGGAGAACCTGCTTTGAGCCGTGAATCTGACAGTTCGTCCTCCACGCCCCAGGGTCGCGGCGGCGCCACCGCCTACCCCTCGGGCACGCCGCCGTACGGGACCGCCTCCGGCCCCGGCACGGACGGCGCGGCCGCGGCTGCCGGGCCGGACGAGCCGAAGCTGACCGAGACCACGCTGACGACGCGGATCCGCATCAACATCCCGGGCTCGCGGCCGATCCCGCCCGTGGTCATGCGCACCCCCGTCGCGGGGGGCGACACCGACGAGCGCCCGGCCGCCGCGCCCGCCGCCCAGGCCGCTCCGCCCGCGCCCGCCCCGGCCGCCCCCGAGGTGCCCGCCGCGGCGGAGCCGGCGGGGGAGAAGGCCGCCGACAAGACCAGCGACTGGTTCGCGCCCCGCAAGCCGTCCGCGGGCGGCGCCCCGGCCCCGGCCGCCCCCGCCGCTCCCGCGCCGGATCCCGGCCCCGCCGCCCGGCCCGCGCCCCGGACGCCGGAGGCCCCGGCCGCGGCACAGGGCGGCAGGCCGCCGCTGCCGAAGCGCGGTGCCCCCGGCTCGTCGGCCCCGTGGCGCGGCGGCCCGCCCGCCGGCATGAGCACCGGCTCGCTGTGGGAGAAGGGCGCGCCGGGCCGCTCCGTGGGCTCGGGCGACGCGCCGTACGTGGGCGGCCCCGCCGCGGAGGGCGACCCGGCGGCGGCCGGTGCCTCGCCGTGGCCCGGCGACTCCGCCGCCACGGGCACGGGTGCCGTGCCGGGCGGCGGCCCCGCCCCCGTGGCCGACGACTGGCCCGCCCCCGGCGGCGCTGCCGGTTCCGGCGGTTCGCCGTGGCAGGGCGTTGCACCCGTGGCCGGCGACCCGTCGACGACCGGTGCCACGCCGTGGCAGCACCCGAACGACCTGCCCGCCGACGACTGGCCCGGCGGCCCCTCGACCACCGGCAGCATGCCGGTGCCGGGCGATCCGTCCATGACCGGGACGATGCCCGTGCCCGGTGATCCGTCGACGACGGGTGCCACGCCGTGGCAGCAGCCGGTCGGCCAGGTCGACGACTGGCCGGGCGGTTCCTCGACGACCGGTGCGACGCCGTGGCCGGCGGACCCGTCGACGACCGGTTCCCTGCCCGTGCCCGGCGACCCGTCCACGACGGGTGCCACGCCGTGGCAGCAGCCGGTCGGCCAGGTCGACGACTGGCCGGGCGGCTCTTCGACCACCGGCTCCCTGCCCGTACCCGGCGACCCGTCCACCACGGGCGCCACGCCCTGGCCGAACGGCCAGGCCGTCGACGACTGGCCCGGCGGGCCCTCGGCCACCGGCAGCACGCCTGCGCACGGCGTCCCCGCGCCCGGCGGCAAGGGCGGCTGGGAGCGCGTCGGCCCGGCGGTCGACGCTGCCGCCGCAGCCGGCGGTGCCACGCAGCAGTTCCCCGCCGTGCAGCCCGAGGCGCAGCTGACGTCGCAGGCGCCGCCCTCCAAGAAGAAGCGCGGCCCCAAGGGCGGCAAGGGCGGCGGAGCGGTTCCGGCCCCGTCCAGCGAGACGCTGGTCAGCGGCGTGCCCGCCGCCGTGCCCCCGGCGGCCGGACAGGTTCCGAAGCCCCCGATAGACAGCGGCGCGCCCCGCGTGACGGTGCCCAAGCCCAAGACGCAGGTCCCGCCGCCCCCGGCCGCGCCCAAGGCCGAGGAGAAGAAGGCCGCCCCCGCGGCGAAGAAGAGCGCGCCCAAGAAGAAGGGCGGCGGCCGCTCGCGGCTCGTCCTGCTGGGCGGCGGCATCGTCGGCCTGGTCGGCGTCGCGTACGGCGCCGGCCTGCTGATGGACCACGCGGACGTGCCCAACGGCACCACCGTGCTCGGCGTCGACATCGGCGGCAGCTCCAAGGAGGCGGCCGTGCAGAAGCTCGACTCCGCCCTGGGCAGCCGGGCCGGCGCCCCGCTGCAGGTCACGGTCGGCGGCAGGACGGCGCAGCTCAAGCCGTCCGTGGCGGGCCTGTCCATCGACACCCAGGCCACCGTGCGGTCCGTGTCCGGGCGGGACTACAACCCGCTGACCGTCATCGGCTCGCTCTTCGGCGGCTCCCGCAAGGCCGAGCCCACCGTGGTCGCGGACGAGGAGAAGATCGGCTCCGCGCTCAAGGCGCTGTCCGGCGAGACCGGCGCGGCGGGCGACGGCACCATCAGGTTCGAGCAGGGCAAGGCCGTCGCCGTCTACGGCAAGGCGCACGAGGGCCTGGACATCGACAAGTCGGTGCAGGCCGTCTCGGACGCGTACAAGGCCCGGGTGGCCGGCGGCCCGGACCAGCCGGTGGCGCTGCCCAGTTCCGGCCAGCAGCCGAAGGTGAGCAACGCCGAGGTCGACCGGATGATGAAGGACTTCGCGGAGCCCGCGATGTCCGGTCTGGTCACCGTGCAGACGGATCCGGTGCACAAGATCCAGTTCGGCCCGGACCGTTCGCTGCCGAAGATCCTTTCCGTCAAGGAGGTCAACGGCAAGCTCGTCGAGAGCTATGACCTGGAGGCGCTCAAGGAGCTGTACGGGAGCGCCTTCAACGGCGTCCTGATCCAGCGCGGCGACGGCACCAAGAAGCCCGTCACGCCGCAGGACGTCGCCGGGGCCCTCGGCAAGGCCCTGCGCGGCAAGACTCCGGCCGAGCGCATCGCCACGATCGCGGTCAACGGCAGCTGACCGGAAACCGCCCACGGGCCCCTCGTACCGACCGGTGCGAGGGGCCCGTCGCGCGGATCCGTGACATCTGTCATCCCGCGTTCACGACGACCGACACTGCAGGTGCCGCTCCCGGCCGGGGATGATGGTCGGCATGACCACTACAGCAACGTTCACGGGGGACGGGCGCCGCACCGGCGGCGCCCCCGTGGTCAGCTTCGACAACGTCACCAAGTCCTACGGCAGCGTCAAGGCCGTGGCCGACCTCCACCTCGAACTCCACCCGGGCGAGACCGTCGCCCTGCTCGGCCCCAACGGCGCGGGCAAGTCGTCCACCCTCGACCTGCTGCTCGGGCTGCGCAACCCCGACGCGGGCCGGGTGCAGCTCTTCGGGACGACCCCGCAGCAGGCCATCGCGCAGGGCAAGGTCGGCGCGATGCTGCAGAGCGGCGGCCTGATGGAGGACGTGAAGGTCCGCGAGCTGGTGAAGCTCGCCTGCGACCTGCACCCGCGCGCCTACCCGGTCGACCGCGTGATGAAGAACGCGGGCGTCGAGGAGATCGCCGACCGCATGGTCAACAAGCTCTCCGGCGGCCAGGAGCAGCGCGTGCGCTTCGCGCTCGCCACCGCGGGCGCCAACGAGCTGATCGTGCTCGACGAGCCGACGACCGGCATGGACGTCTCGGCCCGCCAGGCCTTCTGGGCCGTGATGCGCGAACAGGCCGACGAGGGCCGGGCGGTGCTCTTCGCCACCCACTACCTGGAGGAGGCCGACGCGATCGCCGACCGCGTGATCGTGCTGCACCGCGGCCGGGTCCTCGCGGACGGCTCGGCCGCCGAGATCAAGGCGAAGGCCGGCGCCCGGCGCATCGTCTTCGACCTGGAGGGGCCGGTCAACGAGGCCGCCCTGCGCGAACTGCCGTTCCTCTCCGGCCTGGAGATATCGGGCCGCACGGTCCGCATCCAGTCCCACGACGCCGACTCCACCGTGCACGCGCTCTACGGGCTCGGCTTCTTCCCCCGCAACCTGGAGGTCGCGGGCCTCGGCCTGGAGCAGGCATTCATCGCCATCACCGAAGCCGCGACCGCCGAAGAGGCTGCCCTGTGACGTGTTTCCCGGGGGACGCCCCCCGGACCCCCGGCCGCAACCGCTCCGCCGCAGTACCCGGACACGTCTCGCGAGGCATATCCCGATGAACACGCTGATCAAGCTCGAAATCATGCGCACGCTGCGCAACAAGAGGTTCATGTTCTTCTCGGTCGCCTACCCGTCGATCATCTACCTGATGATCGCGGGCGGTGCGAGCACCGAGGAGATCGTCAAGGGCACGCACCTGACGCTCCCGCTGCTGATGATGGTCTCGATGGCCTCCTTCGGCGCGATCACCGCCGTCCTGGTGGGCAACAGCGAGCGGATATCCAAGGAGCGCGAGAAGGGCTGGGTCCGCCAGCTGCGCCTCACCGCGCTGCCGGGCCGCGGCTATGTGACGGCGAAGATCGCCTCGGCGGCCGTGGTGTCGCTGCCGTCGATCCTCGTCGTGTTCGTCGTCGCCGCGGCTGTGAAGGGCGTGCGCTTCGACGCGGCCTGGCAGTGGGTCGCGCTGACCGTGGCGATCTGGGCGGGCAGCATCGTCTTCGCCGCGCTGGGCGTGGCGATCGGCTACCTCGTCACGGGCGACGCCGTGCGTCCCGTCACGTTCATCGTCTACTTCGCCCTGTCGATCCTGGGCGGCCTGTGGATGCCGACCACGACCTTCCCGCACTGGGTGCAGAAGATCGCGGAGTGGGTGCCCACCCACGCCTACGCGGCGCTCGGCCAGGCCATCGAGCAGGGCCACGCCCCGCACGTCAAGGACCTGGCCCTGATGGTCGCCTACGGTGCGGTCTTCGCCGGTGCCGCCGCGTGGCTGTACCGCAAGGACACGCACAAGTCCTGACGGAGTGTCAGTTATCGGCCCGGCAGGTGACGGGGAGACTGCGAGCATGAACGAGCACAACGACCCCGCGAAGAAGATCGGGGAGGGCCCCTTCGCCCGGGTCGGCAAGGCGCCGGAGGACTGGCGCCACCTGCTGATCAAGGCCTGCTGGACGCTGCTCTACATGTCGTACATGTACTACGCGGTGGACGACTTGAGGAGCGGCAGGCACTCGGCCCTCGCCGTCCAGCTCGGCTGGATCGGGCTGGCCTCCTTCGTGGGCGGCTACTTCTACCTCGTCCTCGCCCCGCGGTCCGAGGGCGACACCCGCCGGCGGACGGCGCTGCTCGCGGGGCTGTACGTCCTCGCGGTGACGCTCACGCTGACGCTGGGCGGGGCGTGGACGGTCCTGCTGGTGTACGTCTCCATCTCCAGCGGCGTGATGCTGCCGCTGAAGTGGTCGCTGCGGTCCGTCCCGTTCGTCTCGCTCACCGTCTTCGTGCTGGGCACGGTCGAGCACGCGGCCACGGTCGAGGTGCTGATGCTCGTGCTGCCCACCTTCCTGGGCGGCGCGGCGATGATCGCCGTCATGCAGATGAGCCGCACCATGCGGGAGTTGCGCGAGGCGCGGGCGACCGTCGCCCACCTCGCCGCGAACGAGGAGCGGCTGCGGCTCGCCCGGGACCTGCACGACCTCCTCGGGCACTCGCTCTCCCTCATCACGCTCAAGAGCGAGCTCGCCGGGCGGATGCTCCCCGAGCACCCCGAGAAGGCCGCACAGCAGGTCGCGGACATCGAGAAGGTCAGCCGGCAGGCCCTGGTGGACGTCCGGGAGGCGGTGAGCGGATTTCGCCGCCCCACCCTGGAGGCCGAGCTCGCCGGGGCCCGTACCGCCCTGGCCGCGGCCGGCATCGCCGTCGACCTCGCCGGGGCGCCCGCCCACCACCCGGACCTGGCGCCCGACACGGAGGGCGCCCTGGCCTGGGCGCTGCGGGAGGCGGTGACCAACGTGGTGCGGCACAGCGGGGCCCGCCGCTGCGAGGTCACCGTCGAGGAACAGGGCGACGAGCTCTGCCTCACGGTCACCGACGACGGGCACGGCCCGGGCGGCCCGTACGGCAACGGCCTGACCGGCCTGACGGAGCGCCTGGCGCTGGCCGACGGGCGGCTGGAGACGGGCCCGGCGCAGCGCGGCGGCTTCCGGCTGCGGGCCTGCGTCCCGCTCTCGCGCAGGGCGGCCTCCCGGCCGCCTACCCTGTCCGTGTGACTCAGCAGATCCGCGTACTCCTCGCCGAGGACCAGTCCATGGTCAGGGAAGCCCTGGCCGCCCTGCTCGGACTGGAGGACGACATCGACGTGGTCGTCCAGGTGGCCAGAGGGGACGAGGTGCTGGACGCCGCCAAGGCCACGCCGGTCGATGTCGCGCTGCTGGACATCGAGATGCCGGGCATGACGGGCCTGGAGGCGGCCGCGCTGCTGCGCCGTGAACTGCCTGCGCTGAAGGTGGTCATCCTGACCACCTTCGGGCGCCCTGGCTATCTGCGCCGGGCGATGGAGTCCGGCGCGGACGCCTTCCTGGTCAAGGACGCGCCCGCGGCGCGGCTGGCGGACGCACTGCGCCGGGTGCTGCGCGGGGAGCGGGTCATCGACCCGACCCTCGCCGCGGCGGCCCTGGCGGACGGCGCCAACCCGCTGACGGACCGCGAACGCGCCGTCCTCACGGCCTCGGCCGACGGCTCCACCAACGCGGAACTCGCTGCGCGGCTGCACCTGTCGAACGGCACCGTCCGCAACTACCTGTCGACGGCCATTCAGAAGACGGGGGCACGGAACCGCGCGGAGGCCGTTCGCATTGCGCGGGACAAGGGGTGGCTGTAGGGGATCCAAAAGGTGCCGCACCTTTTGGATCCGCCGCAACGGCGAGCAACCACGACGGTGCAGTACGGCGGTGCCGAACCTGCCGCAACCCTGCTGACCGCACGGTCAGTTCAGCATCGCCCGCGCCGCCAGCGCCCGGTGCCGGACCGACTCCGCCACCGTCGGGTCCGCCGCTGCGACGACTTCCGCGTACTCCTCCATCTCCCGCGCGCCCCGCGCGAAATCCCCCCGTTCCACGAGGAGTTCGGCGCGCTCGAAGCGCAACCGCGCCGGATGGCTGGGCAGGAGGAGCGACAGCTCCACCGCCCACAGCTGGACGTCGGTGCGTTCGGGACGCGCCGCCGCCCACGCACGGATGTTGTTGAGTATCCGCAGCACGATGTCCAGCGGCTCGGCGGGCGAGAACACCGACGGCGACAGCGGTGCCCCGGTCGCCCCGGCGACCAGCAGCCCCGCGTCGTCCTCGGACAGGATCCGTCCCCCGTCGAACGGATCGGCCAGTACGTGGTCCCCGTACGGGTCCCCGAAGCCGACCACGAAGTGGCCCGGCAGGGCCACCCCGTACACCGGCGCCCCGGCCCGGCGGGCCGTCTCCAGCCACACCACCGACAGCAGGATCGGCAGGCCGCGCCGCCGCGTCAGCACCGCGCCCAGCAGCGAGGACTCCAGCCGCCGGTAGTCGGCGGGCAGGCCGTGGAAGCCGCACCGCCCGCCCAGCAGCTCCGCGAGCGCCTCCGCCCAGTGCCGCGGCTCCGCCCCGCGGCCCAGCGCGGGCAGCAGCCCGGCGAGGCGGTCCAGCTCGATCTGCGCCTCGTCGACGGCGGACTCGCCGGGGTCCCCGGCCGTCGCCTCCTGCTCGACCAGCAGGCACAGCAGCGCCAGGTCGGGCCGCTCGTCACGGGCCGCCTCGGCGAACCGCCGCCGGCGCTCGGAGATGTCGTCCATGGCTGCCTCCCTCCTCCATGGTGCGGCCGTGACTACGGCCGCGGCTCGCGGCGGTAGTGGTAGGCGTGGTGGGTGGTGAAGCCGAGCCCGCCGTACAGCGCCCCGGCCTCGTCGTTGTCCGCTCTGACCTGGAGATACGCCGCGGAGGCGCCTTCGTCCAGCGCTTGTTGCGCCAGCCGGGCCATGATCAGCCCGCCCAGCCCCTGCCGGCGCCGGTCGGGGGCCACCACCAGCGCGTTGAACCCCGCCCACCGGCCGTCGACCACGCACCGCCCGATCGCGGCGCCCGGCACCGACGCGAACCACACCGACGGCCCGCCCGTCAGCACGGCCGGCACGTCCTCGGCGCCGCCCTCGGTCGGCCCGTACACGGCCAGCCACTCCGCGTCCGGCTCGCGGGAGAGCAGCACCGCGCCCGTGTCGGCCCCGGTGTCGGCGACCGGTGCCAGCGCGGCCGTCTGCATCAGTGCGCGCCGCTCGACCGTCCAGCCGCGCCCCGCCAGCTCGGCGTCGAGCGCCTCGTCCGCCTCCGGGTGCCCGGCGGGAATCTGGAACCGGGCCGGCAGCCCGCGCCGCCCGTACCACTCCACGACCCGGTCCACGGCCTCCGGCAGCGGCAGCCCGGGCGAGCCGAGGGCGAGCGCCGAGTTGGCCCGGGCGGTGAAGCCGCCCGCGGCCCGCAGGGTCCAGTCGCCCAGCCGCTCCGCCTCCTGGGCGGGCCAGCCGCGCGCCGCGGTCTCCTGGAGCTCGCGCACCGTGGCCGCCGGGCCCCGGCGGCGGGGCGGAGCGGCGGGCACCACCTTGCCGGCGACGAGCGACCGCTCCGGAATTTCAATGGTTTCCCCAGTCCTGCGAGTGATCCGCAGCACACCGCCTTCCCAGGAGACGAGCTCTCCGACGGTGTCGGTGAACCGTTCCGGGGACCGGACGGAGTCGTTCAGGCGTCGTACAGAGACCCTTTTTCCCACATCTGCCGCGGTGATCCGGACTTCCAGTCTTCCGCCCGTGGTGAATTCCACAGCTCGGCCCGCCCCTCTTGTTCGTCATGTGCCCGGGGAGGGAGATACTAGGTGTGGGCATCGACGACGCCGCGCTCCCGCGCGAGATTGGCCCTACCGAGGAGGAACGACAGCGTGACCTACGTCATCGCGCAGCCTTGTGTCGACGTGAAGGACAAGGCGTGCATCGAGGAGTGCCCCGTCGACTGCATCTACGAGGGCTCCCGGTCCTTGTACATCCACCCGGACGAATGTGTCGACTGTGGTGCCTGTGAGCCGGTCTGCCCGGTCGAGGCGATCTTCTACGAGGACGACACCCCGGAGGAGTGGAAGGACTACTACAAGGCGAACGTCGAGTTCTTCGACGAGCTCGGTTCGCCCGGTGGCGCCTCCAAGCTCGGCCTGATCGAGCGGGACCACCCCTTCATCGCCGCGCTGCCGGCGGACATCAACCCGCAGCACTGACGGCAGCCGCCCGCGGCCCCGTACGGCCTTCCGCCGTACGGGGCCGCGGCGTTCGTGTCGCACTACCCCAGAACACGAGCCAGTACAAGAGCCAGCACAAGAGAGCGAGCGATCACGTGGGCGCAGTCTCCTCCCGTCTCCCCGTCTTCCCCTGGGACCGGCTCGAGCCGTACAAGGCCACGGCGGCCGCCCACCCGGACGGCATCGTCGACCTGTCGGTGGGCACCCCCGTCGACCCGGTCCCGGCGATCGTGCAGCAGGCCCTGACCGAGGCCGCCGACAGCCCCGGCTACCCCACGGTGTGGGGCACGCCCGCGCTGCGCGACGCGCTGACCGGCTGGGCGGAGGGCCGTCTGGGCGCCCGGGGCATCGCCCACACGAACGTGCTCCCGATCGTCGGCTCCAAGGAGCTGGTGGCCTGGCTGCCGACCCAGCTCGGCCTGACCGCCGGCGACAAGGTCGCCTACCCCCGCCTGGCCTACCCCACCTACGAGGTGGGCGCCCGGCTGGCCGGCGCCGAGCCCGTCGTCTACGACGAGCCGACGGACCTGGACCCGACGGACCTGAAGCTGCTCTGGCTGAACTCGCCGTCCAACCCCACTGGCCGCGTCCTGTCCATGGACGAGCTGCGCCGCACGGTCGCCTGGGCCCGCGAGCACGGGGTGCTGGTCTTCAGCGACGAGTGCTACCTGGAGCTGGGCTGGGAGGCCGACCCGGTCTCCGTGCTGCACCCGGACGTCTGCGGCGGCTCGTACGAGGGCATCGTCGCCGTCCACTCGCTCTCCAAGCGCTCCAACCTGGCCGGCTACCGTGCCGCCTTCCTGGCCGGTGACGCCGCGGTGCTCGGCGAGCTGCTGCAGATCCGCAAGCACGGCGGGATGATGGTCGCCGCGCCCGTGCAGGCGGCCACCGTCGCCGCCCTCGGCGACTCCGCGCACGTCGCGGAGCAGCGCGAGCGCTACGCCCGCCGCCGGGCGAAGCTGCGGGCCGCGTTCGAGGCCGCGGGCTTCCGGATCGAGCACAGCGAGGCCTCGCTGTACCTGTGGGCCACGCGCGACGAGCCCTGCTGGGACACGGTCGCCGATCTGTCGAAGCGCGGCATCCTCGTTGCGCCGGGTGAGTTCTACGGCGCCGCGGGCGAGCGGTTCGTGCGGATTGCGTTCACCGCCACCGACGAGCGGGTGGAGGCGGCGGTCCGTCGCCTGGCGTAGGCGCGGCACCCGTGATGCGAAAGGGGCCCGGGAGAGCGAGTCGCTCTCCCGGGCCCCTGCGCGTTCCGCCTGGCGGGACGGCGTCAGCCGCCGATCGGCAGGCTCTGCCCCCCGGTGGCGGGCAGGTGACCCGCGGTCTGGCCGACGGCACCGCTGGCGGAGCCCAGGACCTGGCCCGCGGCGGACTGGAGCTTCGGGGCGGTCTCCTGGCCGGTGTGCTGGACGACGTTCTTGGTCGTGCCGACGGCCTTGTTGCCGACCTCGGTCGCCGTGCCTCCGGCCTTCTGGGTGGCCCCGGAAACGGTGGTGACCGCGTGCGAGGTGTCCGCCGCGCTCAGCCCGCTGGCCAGGTCGGGGGTCTGCGCCAGGTCCGCAGCGTTCGCGGCACCGGAGGCACCGAGGACGGTACCGGCGCCCGCTGCGACAAACAGGGCGACCTGGGCGATCCGACGCGTGAGGGGGAGGGACATGTTTCTCCTTGTGACGGAGTGAAGAGGTCGATTGCTGTCCGGCGAGCGGACGCAGTGACTACCGCGTGAGTCCCTCGAAGGTTGCGGTGGGCCGATGTAAAGAGTTGGCAATGCATCGCATTATCGGCTCTACCGGAATCCCGCCAAACCGGACCGGCCGAGTGGGTGCGTAAAAGCCCTACAAGCCGTTCATCGCAAGGCGGTTGGGGCTTCTTCGGGAATGTGTGCGGGCAGCATGCCGCGCGGCAATTCCGGTACGCGGGGCGTACGCCCGGGGAGTGGCCCGTCGCACTACTGAACGGTGCTGATGTGCACCGTCGGAGAGGGGTCGGCGTCCTTCTTGTCCTTCGACTTCTGCCAGCCGTCCGCCGCGTTCTCGGCGGTCCACACCCGGCCGTCGAACGACACGCGCGCGATGCGCAGTTCGGCCGCGTGGGCCACCGCCCAGGACGCCAGCGCCCAGCCGCGCCGCTGCGTCCCCTCCTCCGGCGCCTGCGGCGACGGCTGCACGGGCACCGTCACCGTGCCCCTGCCGCTCGACATCGCCGGCTGCACCGACGGGCCGAACTCGCGCTCCAGCTTGGCGCTCACCGCCGACGCGTCGCCCGACTTGCCGTCCCCGGGGCTGGGCGTGCAGCTGAACGAGGCCGACTGCCGGCCCGTGAGCGCCGACGCCAGCAGCGAGGCGTCCGGCTCGTGCTTGGCGTACGCCTGCGGGAAGCCGCTGCGCTGCACCTTCTGCGCGGCCACCGTCAGCGGCAGCCGCGAGTAGCCCGGCACCTGCACCAGGTGGTCGTAGAACTTCCCCGTCGCGTAGACCGGGTCGGTGATCTGCGACGCGGTGCCCCAGCCCTGCGTCGGCCGCTGCTGGAACAGGCCCAGCGAATCGCGGTCCCCGTGATGGATGTTGCGCAGCCCCGACTCCTGCATCGCCGTGGCCAGCGCGATGGTCACGGCCCGCTCGGGCAGCCCGCGCGAGGTGCCCACGGCCGAGATCGTCGCCGCGTTCACCGCCTGCTCGGGCGAGAGGGCGTACGACTGTCCCTCGGCGCTCGCGGTGCAGCGCGGGGCCCCCGGGCCGCCCGTGACCAGCTGGGCGATGCCGTAACCGATCAGTGCCAGCAACACGGCACAGGCGGCGACTGTCCGCAGCAATCGGCCGCGACGGGCGGTGGAGATCCGGGGCATGCGCCCACGTTACTTGAGAGACGTGGCAACATCCGTCCCTGCCCTCCGCGGCGGGCCGTACCGTTCCCGCCCGGCCGTACCGCCGGTTAGGCTCCAGGTCATGGACCCCATGGCACTCGACCTGTCCCTCGACGCAGCCGCCCTCACCGCCCGGCTGGTCGACATCCGTTCGGAGAGCGGTACGGAGAAAGAACTGGCCGATGCCATCGAGACGGCACTGCGCGCCCTGCCGCACCTGACGGTCCACCGCTACGGCAACAACGTCGTGGCCCGCACCGAGCTGGGCCGCGCCGAACGCGTCGTCCTCGCCGGGCACATCGACACCGTGCCCATTGCGGACAACGTGCCCTCCCGCCTCGACGAGAACGGCGTGCTCTGGGGCTGCGGCACCAGCGACATGAAGTCCGGCGTCGCCGTGCAGCTGCGCATCGCCGCGACCGTCCCCGGGCCCAACCGCGACCTCACGTTCGTCTTCTACGACAACGAGGAGGTCGCCGCCCACCTCAACGGCCTCGGCCACCTCGCCGACGCCCATCCGGAGTGGCTGACCGCCGACTTCGCCGTGCTGCTGGAGCCCTCCGACGCCCAGGTCGAGGGCGGCTGCCAGGGCACCCTGCGGGTGCTGCTGCGGACCGCCGGCGAGCGCGCCCACTCCGCCCGCAGCTGGATGGGCTCCAACGCGATCCACGCCGCCGCCCCGATCCTCGCCCGGCTGGCCGCGTACGAGCCCCGACGGCCCGTCATCGACGGGCTGGAGTACCGCGAGGGCCTCAACGCCGTCCGCATCGAGGGCGGGGTCGCGGGCAACGTCATCCCCGACGCCTGCACCGTGACGGTGAACTTCCGCTACGCCCCCGACCGCTCCCCGGAGGAAGCCCTCGCCCACGTCCGCGAGGTCTTCGCGGACTGCGGCATCACGGAGTTCGTCGTCGACGACCACTCGCCGGGTGCCCTGCCCGGGCTCTCCCACCCGGCCGCCGTGGCCTTCATGGAGGCCGTGGGCGGCACCGCACAGCCCAAGTTCGGCTGGACCGACGTCTCCCGCTTCAGCGCGCTGGGCGTGCCCGCCGTCAACTACGGGCCGGGTGACGCGTTGTACGCGCACAAGCGCGACGAGCACGTGGCCGTCGACAGGATCCACCACTGCGAGGAGCGGCTGCGCCGCTGGCTCGCCTCCTGAAACACCGCGGGTGGGCCTACGCTGAACAGCAACGATCCGCAGCGGAGGGAGCGTACGCATGGTCAACCCCGAAGGGACGCGCGCACAGCGGGAACAGCGCCGGGGGCCCGTCGTCAGACGCCACGGCCAGATGCAGGCGGGCACCACCGACCAGCATCTGCTGGACACCCGCGGGACCGCGGACTGGGTGCACGAGGATCCCTTCCGGGTGCTGCGCATCCAGTCCGAGTTCGTCGAGGGCTTCGGCGCCCTCGCCGAACTGCCCCCCGCCATCAGCGTCTTCGGCTCCGCCCGCACCCGGCGCGGCACCGCGGAGTACCGGGCCGGCGAGGCCATCGGCCGCGGCCTGGTCGAGGCCGGCTTCGCGGTCATCACGGGCGGCGGCCCCGGCGCCATGGAGGCGGCGAACAAGGGCGCCATGGAGGCGGGCGGCGTCTCCGTGGGCCTGGGCATCGAGCTGCCCTTCGAGCAGGGCATCAACCCGTACGTGAACCTGGGCGTCGACTTCCGCTACTTCTTCGTCCGGAAGACGATGTTCGTGAAGTACGCGAGCGGCTTCGTCGTCCTGCCCGGCGGACTGGGCACGCTGGACGAGCTCTTCGAGGCGCTCACCCTCGTCCAGACCAAGAAGGTGACGCGCTTCCCGATCGTCCTGTTCGGCACCGCGTACTGGCGGGGCCTGTTCGACTGGATGCGGGACACCCTCGTCGCCCAGGGCAAGGCGGGCGAGGCAGACCTGCAGCTGTTCCACATGACGGACGACGTGGACGAAACGATCGAGTTGGTGACGAAGGAGGCGGGCACGGTCTGAGGGGCCCCGCCCCCGTCAGGCGAGCCCCCGCCGGGCCACCGCAGGTGCCCGGTGGCCGGCGATGGTGGCCACCATGTCCAGCACCTGCTTCGTCTCGGCCACCTCGTGCACCCGGTACACCTGCGCCCCCAGCCACGCCGATACGGCCGTGGTGGCGAGAGTCCCCAGCAGCCGCTCCTTGACCGGCTTGTCGAGCGTCTCGCCGACGAAGTCCTTGTTGGAGAGGGAGACCAGCACCGGCCACCCCGTCTCCGTCATCTCGCCGAGCCGGCGCGTCGCCTCCAGCGAGTGCCGGGTGTTCTTCCCGAAGTCGTGCCCGGGGTCGATGAGGATGCCGTCGCGCCGGACCCCGAGCGCGGCGGCCCGCTCGGCCAGGCCGAGGGTGACCTCGAGGATGTCCGCCATGACGTCGTCGTAGACGGTGCGGTGCGGCCGGGTGCGCGGCTCGACGCCGCCCGCGTGCGTGCACACCAGGCCCGCCCCGTACCGGGCAGCGACCTCGGCCAGCTTCGGGTCGACGCCGCCCCACGCGTCGTTGAGCAGATCGGCGCCCGCCTCGCAGACCGCCTCGCCCACGTCGTGCCGCCAGGTGTCCACGCTGATGACCACGTCGGGGTGGCGCCGGCGGACCTCCGCCACGAAGCCGACCGTGCGGCGCGCCTCCTCCTCGGCGGTGACCTCCTCGCCGGGCCCGGCCTTGACCCCGCCGATGTCCACGATGGCCGCGCCCTCCGCGACGGCCTGCTCGACGCGGGCCAGCGCGGGCTCGTCGCGGAAGGTGGCGCCCTGGTCGTAGAAGGAGTCCGGGGTCCGGTTGACGATCGCCATGATCACCGGTTCGTGAGCGCCGAACTCGCGTCGTCCCAGCCGCAGCATCTTTCCAACTCCCTCTCCGTGGTCCGGCAGCGACCTTAGCTGTCGGTCGGGCATGGCACGATCGGGGTGGACGGTTCGGCTGACGGAGGACTACGGGAGACGTTCGTGTTCTGGTTTCTGCTCATCGCGCTCGTCGTGGTGGTCGCCGCGGTCACCCTCGCCGTCGCCGGGGGAGGCGGAGGCGGAGCGCTGCCCGAGGCCGCGCCGGACGCGGCCTTCCGGCCGTTCCCCGCGCAGCGGCCGCTGGCCAGGGCGGACGTCGAGGCGCTGCGCCTGCCGGTGGCCCTGCGGGGCTACCGCATGACCGAGACCGACGATGCGTTCGACCGGCTCGGCGCCGAGCTCGCCGAGCGGGACGCCCGCATCGCCGAGCTGGAGGCGGCGCTGGCGGGCGCCCAGGCCGCGGCCATCGAGCGCGAGCGCCGGGCCCCGTCCGGCGAGGAGGAGGGCCGGTCATGAGCGGTTCCGGAACGGTCGTCGGGCCGGACGGGGCCCGGCGCTGCCCGTGGGGCCTGGAGGCGGAGTCCATGGCGGACTACCGCGTGTACCACGACACGGAGTGGGGCCGCCCGGTCCACGGCGACGACGCCCTGTTCGAGCGGATATGTCTGGAGGCCTTCCAGTCCGGGCTGTCGTGGCTGACGATCCTGCGCCGCCGGGAGGGCTTCCGCGCGGCCTTCGCGGGGTTCTCCGTCGCGAAGGTGGCGGCCTTCACGGAGGAGGACGAGGCGAGGCTGCTCGCCGACCCCGGCATCATCCGCAACCGCGCGAAGATCGCGGCGGCGGTCTCCAACGCGAGGGTCGCCGCGCAGCTGGCGGAGGGGGAGCTGGACGCCCTGGTGTGGTCGTACGCACCGCCGGGCCGCCGGGCCGCCCCGCGCACGAGTGCGGACGTCCCGGCGGTGACACCGGAGTCGACAGCCCTGGCCAAGGACCTCAAGAAGCGCGGCTTCCGCTTCGTGGGCCCGACGACGGCGTACGCCCTCATGCAGGCGTGCGGGCTGGTGAACGACCACTTGGCGGGGTGCGTGGCGCGCGCCGCGCACCCGGGCTCCCCGCGCCCCTGACCAGGGCTCAGCGCCCCAGGAAGCGGGGCTTCTCCTTCTTCACGAACGCCTCCACCGCGATGCGGTGGTCCTCCGCCGCGGCCGCCCGCGTCTGGAGTTCGTCCTCCTTGGCCAGCGCCTCGCCGAGCGGGCGCCCTGCTCCGTACGCGAGCGACTCCTTGATCGCCGCGTAGGCGACGGTCGGCCCCTCGGCCAGCCGCCGTGCAACGGCGACCGCCTCCGCGGCCAGTTCGGTCGCCGGGACGACCCGGTTCGCGATGCCCAGTTCGCGGGCCTCGTCCGCGCTCACCGTGCGCGGGAAGAGCAGCAGGTCCGAGGCGCGGCTGTGGCCGATCAGGCGGGGCAGCGTCCAGGAGACGCCGGAGTCGGCGGTGAGGGCCACCCCGGCGAAGGACGTGGTGAAGGAGGCGGTGTCCGCGACCACCCGGTAGTCGGCCGCGAACGCGAAGCCCGCACCCGCGCCGGCGGCAACGCCGTTGACCCCCGCCACGACCGGCTTCGGCATCTGCACGATGGCCGAGACGATCGGGTTGTAGTGCTCCGCGACGGTCGACATGGCCGCCGACGTACCGTGCTCGCGGTCGGCGGCCAGCGCGCCGATGTGCTCCTTGAGGTCCTGGCCCACGCAGAACGCCCGTCCGGTGGCGGTCAGCAGCACGGCCCGTACGGCGGGGTCCGCCGCGGCCTGCCGCAGGCTGTCCCGAAGGGCGCACTTGGTCTCGGTGTTGAGCGCGTTCATGGCGTCGGGGCGATTCAGTGTGATCGTCGCGAGCCCGTCGGCCACCTCGTAGAGCACGGCGTCGGCCATGTTCCGGATCCCTCCCTCTCGGCTGCTGCGTCTGCGGGGCTCAGCATGCCGGAGATCATCCGCAACGGATATGTGACCTGCGTCAAAGAATCGGCTCCGGGTACGGCCCCGGACCGGGTGCGGGACGACGGTCCGATCCCCGAATTGAGTGGTTTTGCGGGAGGGAGTTGTCGAAGGGATGCGGACCGATGTTGGTCATTGGGTCGCGCGATGCGGGATAATGGCCTGGAAGCAATGTGTTCGATGCCGGTGACACCTGGGTTGTCGGCTGCGACGAGCTGGTTTCAGGAAGGGGAACGAGCATGGCGGCCATGAAGCCGCGGACGGGCGATGGCCCGCTCGAGGTGACCAAGGAGGGGCGGGGCATCGTCATGCGGGTTCCGCTCGAAGGCGGCGGTCGTCTCGTCGTCGAGCTGACCCCTGACGAGGCCAAGGCTCTCGGCGAGGCCCTGGAGAAGGTCACCGTCTGACGCACGGCCCACAATCCGCCCACTGCCCTGCCGCCTCCGGCGCGCGGGGCAGTGGTGTTTTCCGGGTGCCCCGCAGGGCTACCCGCGCCGGACGGCGCACAGCAGACCGTCCCCCACCGGGAGGAGCGACGGCATCAGCACCGTCGACTCCCGTACCGCCCGCAGCAGTTCCCGTACCCGCTGGACCTCCGCCGGAGGCGCCACGGTCGAGTCGACCGTGCGGCCCTCCGTGAAGACGCCCTCGAAGCAGACGAGTCCGCCGGGGCGCAGCAGGCGCAACGATTCGGCTAGGTAGTCCAGGGACTCCATCCGGTCGCCGTCGCAGAAGACCAGGTCGTACCCGCCGTCGGCCAGCCGCGGCAGCACCTCCAGGGCGCGGCCGGGGATGAACCGCGCCCGGTTGCCGGCGAAGCCGGCCGCGCGGAACGCCTGACGGGCGAACTGCTGGCACTCCGGGTCGCTGTCCACGGTGGTCAGCACGCCGTCCGGCCGCATGCCGTGCAGCAGATGGATGCCGGACACCCCGGTGCCGGTGCCGATCTCGGCGACGGCCTTGGCGTCCGCCGCTCCGGCGAGCAGGCGCAGCGCAGCCCCGGTGCCGGACGACACCGAGCGGAGGCCCGCCTCCCGGGCCCGGTCCCGGGCCCAGCGCGTTGCCTCGTCCTCGGCTACGAACGCATCGGCGAACGCCCAGCTCGTCTGCCGGTTGCCGGTAATGGCCCTCTCCTGTCCCCGTGGTCGACGCACCCGTGACTGTATCCGCTGCCCACGGGAACCCGCAGATGGGACCGGGCGTTGGGAGAGGTGGAAGGCGGTGGCCGGATCCCGGCGCAGACCGGCGCGGTCCGGTGACGAGGGGATCACTCCAGGTCAAGGCCAAAAAGCGGGTCAAAAATGCTTATCCGGAGCTAACGGGCGAGGTGGATATGGTAGGGGCTCCACTGGACACCACCAGAGCCGACAGGGGAGGTGCGGCTGCAGGCGGAGACCGTAGGGGAGTGCTGAGGCGCTTCCGCAGGTCCGCCGCCGAGCCGAAATCCGTGACCTACACCGCTGACAATTCCCCCACCGCAGCCACCGCGACGTTCACCGCCGATGCGGATGTGCAGGCGTGGACTCCTCCCAGCTGGGAGGAGATCGTCAGCACGCACAGCGCACGGGTCTACCGCCTCGCCTATCGCCTCACGGGCAACCAGCACGATGCCGAGGACCTCACGCAGGAGGTCTTCGTCCGCGTCTTCCGTTCGCTGTCGACGTACACGCCGGGCACGTTCGAGGGGTGGCTGCACCGCATCACCACCAACCTCTTCCTCGACATGGTGCGCCGCAGGCAGCGCATCCGCTTCGACGCGCTCGGCGAGGACGCGGCGGAGCGGCTCCCCAGCCGGGAGCCGTCGCCCCAGCAGCACTTCAACGACACGCACTTCGACGCGGACGTCCAGCAGGCGCTGGACACCCTCGCCCCGGAGTTCCGGGCGGCGGTCGTGCTCTGCGACATCGAGGGCCTGTCGTACGAGGAGATCGCCGCGACGCTCGGCGTGAAGCTCGGCACCGTGCGCAGCCGTATCCACCGCGGCCGCTCCCACCTGCGCAAGGCGCTTCAGCACCGGTCGCCCGCCGCCCGGGCCGAGCGGCGCGAGCCGGCAGGAGTGGCCCCCGGAGTCCAGCTGAGTGGGGAGGTCGGGATCGCGTGACCGGTTCAGGCGGTCAGTCCCCCGCCGAGCACCACCTCGGCGACCGTCTCGCGGCACTGGTCGACGGGGAGTTGGGGCACGAGTCCCGGGAGCGGGTGCTCGCGCACCTCGCGACCTGCCGTAACTGCAAAGCGGAAGCCGACGCGCAGCGCCGGCTCAAGAGCGTCTTCGCGGAGGCGGCGCCCCCGCCCCTCTCCGCAGGGCTGCTCGCCCGGCTGCAGGGCCTGCCGGGCAGTGAGGGCGGTGACTCCGACCAGGGTGCCGGCGGCCAGGGAAAAGCCGCCGGCTTCGGCGCGCTCGCCGGGTCGTCGTTCACCCTCCTCCCGGCCGTCGCCCCGCAGCCCCGTGACAGCGGCTTCCGGATCCACGAGGTCGAGCGCGGCAGCGGTACCCGTGGCCGGCGCTTCGCGTTCGCGGCGGCCGGGGCGGTGTCGCTGGCGGCCCTGGCGCTGGTCGGCGCCCAGCCGCTGCAGACCCCGACCGACCCGGTGCGGGCCCGCGCGGGCGACCCCGGGGTCGCGACGACCTCGCTGAACATGACGCCGGGCCGCTTCGCGGACAACGACCCGTACGCGGCACCGCAGCCCGCCTTCAGCGCGGCCCTGCTGCGCCCGTCCGGCGCCCCGGTCCTCCCGCCACTGGCACGCGCCTCGCTCCCGGTGCACGCCGCGCACTGATTCCCGCCATCGCCCCCGGGCCCGGTCCACGGGCCCGCCGGGACCTGGAAGAATCTCCCCGACGGCGGGCCCTGAGGGCGGGACGGTGGGGGAAAACAGGATGGACCAGGCGGAATCGGCTGCGCCGCGCACGACGACTGGCGGTGCCGGCGCCTTCGAGGCCGCGTACCCCCGGCCGACGATCCCGTCCCAGCCGGGTGTCACCGCCGGGAGCACCGCGAACGGGGAGCCGGCGCAGCCGGGTTCCGTCCCGGACGAGCCGACTCCCTCCCGACCGGCTGCGGTCCGGGAGTCGGCGCAGCCCGGACCCGCGATCCCGGCCCAGCCGGCCGCGACTCCCGGGGATTCGCCTGCGGGGCCGACGGGTGCACACCCGGCTTCCGGTGCGCCGGCGCGGCCGACTGCCGTGTCGGACGGGCCGGTTGCGGCTCGTCCGGCCGACGCGCAGCCCGGGCCTGTGCCCCCGGCCCAGCCGGCCGCGGACCCCGCTCCCGGTATTCCGGCGCAGCCGGGCACGGCTCCGGGGCAGGGCGCAGCGCATCCGGCCGACGCGCACCCCGAGTCCATGGCCCCGGACCGGCCGGCCACGGACCCGGTGCCCGGCCCGGTCGGCCGGGAGGCCGCGTACCCCGCTGCCCCGCCGCAGCCGGCGGGCGGCACCGCCCCCCTCGCTGACGCCCCGTCAGTCACCCCGCTGCACGCCCCCGACCCCTACGGCTCGCCCGAGTTCGGGATGTCCGGGCCGTGGCGGTACGACCCCTGGGCCGTCGTGGCCGAGCCGTCGCCCGCCGCCGGGCCCTCGGCGCGGCGGCGGCGGATCGTCGGCGGGGCCGTGCTCGTGGCGCTCGTCGCGGGTGCGGTCGGCGGCGGGGTCGGGGCCTGGCTGCAGCGGGACGGGTTCGGGCGCACCCTGAACCTGCCGCAGGCGGCCGCCGGGGACCGGGCCGTCGACCGGGCGCCCGGCAGCGTGTCCTGGATCGCCGCCCGGGCCCTGCCGGGTGTGGTCACCATCCACGTGAGCGGCAGCGGCGAGAGCGGCACCGGCACGGGGTGCGTCCTCGACAGGCAGGGCCACATCCTCACCAACAACCACGTGGTGCAGCCCGCGGGGCAGTCCGGTTCCATCACGGTGACGTTCAACGGCGGCGAGACCGCCAGGGCGACCGTCGTCGGCCGCGACAGCGGCTACGACCTGGCCGTCCTCAAGGTTGCCGGTGTGTCCGGCCTCACCCCGCTGCCGCTGGGCAACTCGGACTCCGTCCGCGTCGGCGACTCCGTCGTCGCCATCGGCGCCCCCTTCGACCTCCCGGGCACCGTCACCACGGGGATCATCAGCGCCAAGGAGCGTCCGATCACCGCGGGCGGGAAGCAGGAGGGCACCGACATCAGCTACGTCGACGCCCTGCAGACCGACGCCGCGATCAACCCCGGCAACTCGGGCGGTCCCCTGATGGACTCCGCCGGCCGGGTCGTCGGCATCAACAGCGCCATCCGCTCCGCGGGCGGCACCTCCGGCGAGCCCGGGCAGAGCGGCGGCACCCAGGGCGGCAGCATAGGCCTCGGCTTCGCCATCCCCGTCAACCAGGCCAGGCGCGTGGCCGAGCAGCTCATCAACACCGGCCGCGCCACCCATCCGGTCATCGGGGTGACCCTCGACATGGCCTACACGGGTGACGGCGCCCGGGTGAACACCCAGGGCGCCGACGGGCCGCCCGTCACCCCCGGCGGCCCCGGCGACAGGGCGGGCATCCGGCCCGGCGACGTGATCGGGGCGGTGGACGGGGTCCGGGTGCACAACGGACAGGAGCTGATCATCAAGGTCCGCAGCCACCGCCCCGGCGACCGCCTCCGGCTCACCGTCGTGCGCGACGGCCGGGAGCGGACGGCCGCACTGACCCTGGGGTCGGCCGGCGCCGGCTGACCCGGCGGCCCCGCCGCCCCGGCCTTTGGCCTGTTGTTGGCCGAGGCGTCTCCCACCCACCTCTTCCGGCCAGGTACCGTGATAGACGGCCTGCATCCTCGGCCACCGACGCATCAAGGAGCTGCAACGTGCTCGACATAGGACCCCTCGAGCTGGTCTCGCTCGTCGTCCTTGCGGTGCTCATCTTCGGCCCGGACAAGCTGCCGAAGATGATCCAGGATGTGTCGCGCACACTGCGCAAGATCCGGGAGTTCTCCGACAACGCCAAGCAGGACATCCGCTCCGAGCTCGGCCCGGAGTTCAAGGACTTCGAGTTCCAGGACCTGCACCCCAAGACGTTCGTCCGCAAGCACGTGATGGACAACGAGGAGCTGGGGCTGAAGGAGATCCGCAACGGCTTCGACTTCAAGTCCGAGATGGGCGAGCTCACCGACGCGGTGCACGGCCGCACGGACGCCCCCGCCGCCGCGACCGGCCCGGACCTGACGAAGAAGCCCGACCTCCACAAGCCGCAGGAGCGCCTCCAGCCGGGCGAACGTCCCCCCTTCGACGCCGACGCCACCTGAGCCCGCGCATCCGGGGCCCCATTGACGCAGGTGGCTATCCTCCCTTTGTTTGGGAGCAGCCGCCCGCAGTGGGCAGACGTCCCGGTCGACGGGGCTACGAGGAGGCGCCGCGCAGATGGAGACGACGAGTCGGGCAGTGGCACAGGGGACCGGGCCGGCCGAGGACGGCACTCGGCGCTCGGTCGACGGTTATCTGCTGGCGTCCTTCCCCTGGTACGGACTGGACGAGGCCCATACGGGCCGGCGCTGGCTGATGCAGGTCGGCGCCGCCGCCGACGGCACGGTGGAGCACGGTTCCACGGGCCACGGCGAGGAGCCCTCGGTGCGTACCGAGCGGGCCAACCCCGGCCGCCGCTTCGCCGTCGTGGTGACCGTCGCGGGCCGCCCGGTGCGGCGCAGCGCCGACGGCACGGGCGTGCTGGAGGCCACCTCGGTCTCCTCGGCCGCCTGGCTGGCGGGCTCGGGCCTGCTGTCGTGCACCTGGCCCGCGCAGATGGAGCGTTCCCTGCGCCAGGACTGGCTCGACCAGCAGACGGCCCTCGCCTGGGAGCTGGCCGACCACCTGGACGAGGCCCCCTGGACGACGCTGTCGCTCCCCGTGGACGGGGTGCCGACGGAGTTCCGCTACCGGGAGTCCGAGTACGGCTGGGTGCTGGCCGGCTCGCCCGAGGAGGGCGGCGTCCATCTGGGTGCGTACGGCCGGGGGATGAGCGCGTACGGCATGGGCTTCTCGGTGATCAAGGACATCACGGCGTACGCGGAACGGTAAGGGGCGGCCTCCATGGAGGCCGCCCCTTACCGCTGTCAGTGCTGTCAGAACTTGTTGCGCGGCGTGATGCCCAGCGACATGCCGGACAGCCCGCGCTGGCGCCCGCCCAGCTTGCCCGCGATGGCCCGCAGCGCACTGCCCGCGGGCGACTCCGGGTCGGTCAGCACGACGGGCTTGCCCTCGTCGCCGCCCTCGCGCAGCCGGACGTCGATCGGGATGGAGCCCAGGACCGGCACGTTGGCGCCCGTGGTGCGGGTCAGCCCGTCGGCGACCAGTTGGCCGCCGCCCGTGCCGAACACGTCGACCATCTCGTCGCAGTGCGGGCACGGCAGCCCGGACATGTTCTCCACGACGCCGACGATCTTCTGGTGCGTCTGCACGGCGATCGAACCGGCCCGCTCGGCCACCTCGGCCGCGGCCTGCTGAGGCGTCGTCACGACGAGGATCTCGGCGTTGGGCACCAGCTGGGCGACGGAGATGGCGATGTCGCCGGTGCCCGGAGGCAGGTCCAGCAGCAGCACGTCCAGGTCGCCCCAGTAGACGTCCGCGAGGAACTGCTGCAGCGCCCGGTGCAGCATCGGGCCGCGCCAGACGACGGGGGCGTTGCCCGGGGTGAACATGCCGATCGAGATGACCTTCACGCCGTTCGCCGACGGCGGCATGATCATGTTCTCGACCTGGGTGGGCCGGCCGTCGGCGCCCAGCATGCGGGGCACGGAGTGGCCGTAGATGTCCGCGTCCACGACGCCGACCTTCAGCCCGTCCGCGGCCATGGCCGCCGCCAGGTTGACCGTCACCGAGGACTTGCCGACGCCGCCCTTGCCGGAGGCCACCGCGTACACCCGGGTCAGCGAGCCGGGCTTGGCGAACGGGACCTCGCGCTCGGCCTGTCCGCCGCGCAGCGAGGTGGCGAGCTCGCGGCGCTGCTCGTCGCTCATCACGTCCAGCTCGACGGTGACGCCCGTGACGCCCGCGACGCCGCCGACCGCCTCCTGCACCAGCGAGGTGATCTTGTCCCGCATGGGGCAGCCGGCCACCGTCAGGTAGACCGCCACCGCGACCGCACCGTCCGCCGCGATCTCCACCGATTTGACCATCCCCAGCTCGGTGATGGGTCGCTGGATCTCGGGGTCGTTCACCGTCGCGAGCGCGGCGCGGATCGCGTCCTCACCCGGGGCGGCGGTGCCGTTCGTTTCGGTAGCCATAGGTCTGATGGTACGGCCCGGTACGGGGCCCGGGGAAAGGACTTCAGCGGTCGGCTTCCTCACTCTCCCGGGGGAATACACGCCGCTGTTCCAGCTCCCTGACCAGGTCCTGGAACTCCGAACGGATCCAGTCCCGCGTCGCCACCTCGCCGAGGCCCATGCGCAGCCCCGCGATCTCCCGGGTCAGGTACTCGGTGTCGGCGATGGAACGCTCGTTCTGCTTGCGGTCCTGCTCCAGGTCGATCCTGGCCCGGTCGTCCTGACGGTTCTGCGCGAGCAGGATCAGCGGCGCCGCGTACGAGGCCTGCAGGGACAGCACGAGCGTCAGGAAGATGAACGGGTAGGGGTCGAACCGCAGATGGTGCGGGACCGTGGTGTTCCACACCAGCCAGAGGGCGATGACGACCGTCATCCAGACGATGAAGCGCCCGGTGCCCAGGAACCGGGCGATCCGCTCCGAGAGCCGCCCGAAGGCCTCCGGGTCGTACTGCGGCAGCCAGCCGCGCCGCTTCACCCGCGGCACGTCCAGCCGGACGCGCGGATGCGGATGGGCGTGCGGGTGGACGGCCGCCGACTCCGCCTTCACCCGCTCGGCGGACCGGTCGGGGCGGAGCCCCGTGCCGGTCGGCACGGCGTCGCGGCCGCGGTCACGGCTTGCCATGGGCGGCCTCCCGGATGTCGCTCATGCCCAGTGCCCCGTGGTGCAGCTCCGTCTCCCGCCAGTCCTCGGGCAGCAGGTGGTCCAGGACGTCGTCGACGGTGACCGCACCCAGCAGCGAGCCGCTCTCGTCCACGACGGGCGCGGCGACCATGTTGTACGTGGCCAGGTAGCTGGTGACGGCGGGCAGCGGGGTGTCCGGCGCCAGAGGCCGCAGATCGGTGTCGGTGATCGAGCCGACGAGCGTGAACGGCGGGTCCCGCAGCAGCCGTTGGAAGTGCACGGTGCCCAAGTACTTGCCCGTCGGCGTCTCGTCCGGCGGCCGGCAGACGTAGACCTGCGCGGCGAGCGCGGGGGAGAGGTCGGGGTTGCGGACCCTCGCCAGGGCGTCGGCCACGGTCGCGTCCGGGCGCAGCACGATCGGCTCGGTCGTCATCAGGCCGCCCGCCGTCCGCTCCTCGTAGGCCAGCAGGCGCCGCACGTCCGCCGCGTCGCCCGGCTGCATCAGCGTCAGCAGCCGCTCCTTGTCGTCCTCGGGCAGTTCGGACAGCAGGTCGGCCGCGTCGTCGGGGTCCATCGCCTCCAGGACGTCGGCGGCGCGCTCCTCCTGGAGCTTGCCCAGGATCTCGATCTGGTCGTCCTCCGGCAGCTCCTCCAGGACGTCCGCCAGCCGGTCGTCGTCGAGGGCCGCGGCCACCTCGGCGCGGCGCTTGGGGGAGAGGTGGTGCAGGACGTTGGCGAGGTCGGCGGGGCGCAGCCGTTCGAAGGTGGCCAGCAGGTTCTCGGCGCCCTGCCCGTGCTCCTCGAGGGAGAAGCCGGTGACGGCCGACCACTCGACGGTCAGCGTCTCGCCCTTGCGGCGCAGCGCACCGCTCTTGCCGCGGCGGACGAAGACCTTGTCGATCTCCCAGTCGCGGCGGGCCGGCAGCTGGGTGATCGACACGTCCAGCACCGTGACCTCCTCGTCCCCGTCCACCAGACGGACCCGCCGGTCCAGCAGTTCGCCGAGCACGAGGGTCTCGGTCGGGCGCTGCTCGAAGCGCCGCATGTTGATCACCCCGGTCGTGATGACCTGGCCGGACTCCACCCCGGTCACCCGGGTCATGGGCAGGAAGATCCGCCGCCGGCTGACGACCTCCACGACCAGTCCGAGGACGCGCGGCGGCCGGCCGCCCACGCGCAGCATCGCCACGAGGTCGCGCACCCGGCCGACCTGGTCCCCGTTCGGGTCGAAGACGGCCACGCCCGAGAGGTGCGAGACGAACACCCGGGGGGCGCCTGCTGCCATGCCGCGCACCTCCTCTCGTGTCCGGTTCAGGCTAACGTGACCGGCTTCTCCCCGCCGTGGGGAAGCGGCCGTACGGACTCGGGGCTTCCGCTCCGGTCCGGCCCGGGTACGCTGCGGCTGCCGTACTCCCGCCGGTCACAGGAGGCAGAGCAGACGTGCGAACCCGGAACGCGGCCCTCGCGGCAGCGCTGTGCGTCGTGCTCTCCACGGCGCTCACGGCCTGCGGCGGCACGGAGGACCCCGATGCGGGGACCAACGGCGTGGGCAAGCTGGACGCCGCCGCCATCCAGCAGAAGACGCGGTCCGCGGCGCGGTCCGCGGGCGCGGTGCACCTGTCCGGCAACGTCGTCAGCGAGGGCCGCACGTACCGCATCGACATGCGGCTGAAGAAGAACGGCGGCACGGGCCGCGTCTCCTCGTCCGACACCGGGGCCGGCGCCTTCGAGCTGCTGCGCACCGGGGACGACCTCTACCTGAAGGCGCCCGCCGCGTTCTGGTCCAAGGGCGCCGCCTCGGCCTCGGCCAAGCTGGAGGGCAAGTACGTCAAGGTGCCGGCCGCGGACCCGTCGTACCCGCAACTGCGCGGCTTCACCGAGAAGGACGCCCTGCTGGACGGCCTGCTCGGCCTGCACGGCACCCCGAGCCGCGGCGAGCACGGCAAGGTGGGCGGTGTGCCGACGATCCGGGTGAACGGCGGCAGCAAGGGGGGCGGCGGGACGCTGGACGTGTCCCTCGCCGGCGAGCCGTATCCGCTGCGCGTGCAGCGGGCGGGTGGTGCGGGGCAGCTGGAGCTGGCCGACTGGGGCAAGGACTTCGCCCTTTCGCCTCCGGCGAAGGGGGACACGGTGGACTACGGGAAGCGGATCCCCTCCGGGGACTGATGCGTTTTCGGCTGCGGGTCCGTCGTGGTTGCTCGCGCAGTTCCCCGCGCCCCTGACGGGGCGCGGCACCCGCTACCGCTTCCGCCTGCGCAGCAGACGCGGCAGCGCCGCCGGCATCGCGCGCCGCGTCGTGGCCGGCGAGGCCACGGGAACGGCCGCCAAGGAGCCGTCCGGCAACGGATCCGCCGCACCGCCGCGAGGCTCCAAGCGGAGCACCCGGCACCGGGTCGCCCACCGCTCCTCGATGCCCCCGGCATCCAGCGCGTTCAGCCGCTTCCCCTTCAGCTCCGCCACCGCGGCCCCCCACGCCTCGCCCCGAGCAGGGAGCTCGGTGACGTGCGCGGTGAACGTGACGAGCCGGCCGCCCTTGTCCTTGCTGCGCACCGTCACCGTGGCGGTGCCGCCGTCCTCCAGACCGAGCCCGTCCAGCGGCTGTTCGCCGGCGCCGCCGCCGACCAGGCACACGGCACCCTCGTGCCACACGTGCCACAGCGCACGGCTCGGCCCGGCGGGGCCCTGCAGCCAGATCAGGCCCGACTTCCTGGCGGCCTCTTCGATCAGCGCACGCGACAGCGTCTCCGTCTCGGTCATGCACCCACCTTAGGGGGATCTAGGCTGGTGGGGTGAGTGCTGCCCCTGCCCGACGCAATGCGATACGCACCGTCCCCACGGCCCCCGCGGGGGCCCTCCCCCCTGCCGCCCTGCGCATCGAGGGGCTGCTGCTCGCGACGGCCATCGCGTCCGTCTCCTTCTCCGCGCCGCTCATCGCCGCCACCGCGGCCCCCGCCCTCGCCGTCGCCTTCTGGCGCAACGCCATGGCGGTCGGGGTGCTGACCCCGTTCGCGCTCGTACGCCACCGCGCCGAGCTGCGCGGCATCGGCCGGCGGGAGGTCCTGCTGACCGTGGGGGCCGGCGTGCTGCTCGCGCTGCACTTCGGGATGTGGCTGCCGAGCCTGCACATGACGTCCGTCGCCTCCTCGACGGCGCTGTGCACCACCACCCCGATCTGGACGATGCTCGTGCTGCGGCTGCGCGGCCACCGCCCGCCCGCGCTCGTCTGGGCCGGCACGGCGGTCGCGTTCCTCGGGGTCGTGATCCTGACGGGCGTCGACCTGTCGCTCTCGACCCGCGCCCTGGCCGGTGACGCGCTCGCGCTCGCGGCCGGCATGGCGGCCGCCGGGTACGTCCTGCTGGGCGCGGAGGTGCGCCGGACGGTGGGCACGGTCCCGTACACGTACGTCTGTTACGCGACCACGGCCGTACTGCTGCTCGTCACCTGTCTGGTGAGCGGCAGTTCGCTCGGCGGCTACAGCGGGGAGACCTGGCTGAAGCTGGCGGCGCTGACCGTCACCGCGCAACTGCTCGGTCACTCGCTCATCAACAGGGTGGTCAAAAGCCTCGGCCCGTCGGTCACTTCGACGGCCATCCTGCTGGAGACGCCGGGCGCTGCGCTCATCGCCGCCCTGTGGCTCGGCCAGACGCCGCAGACGGCCGCCTACCCGGCGCTCGTGGTGATCCTTGCGGGCCTCGTCCTCGTCATCATGGGCGATCGCCGCGGCAAGCAGCAGGCGTAGTCCTACAGCCAGCCGTTGCGCTTGAAGCCGCGGTGGATCGTGACGCAGATGGAGACCGTGACGAGCATGACGAGCGGGTAGCCGTACTTCCAGTGCAGCTCCGGCATGTGGTCGAAGTTCATGCCGTACACGCCCGCGATCATCGTCGGCACGGCGCAGATCGCCGCCCAGGACGTGATCTTGCGCATGTCCTCGTTCTGCGCGACGGACGCCTGCGCGAGGTTGGCCTGCAGGATGGAGTTGAGCAGGTCGTCAAAAGAGACCACTTGCTCGTGCACGCGCGCCAAGTGGTCGGCGACGTCCCGGAAGTACTTCTGGATGTCCGGGTCGATCAGCCGCATCGGGCGCTCGCTCAGCAGCTGCATCGGACGCATCAGCGGGGTCACCGCCCGCTTGAACTCCAGCACTTCACGCTTGAGCTGGTAGATGCGACCCGCGTCGCCGCCGCGCGACGTGCCCTTGCCGGTGACGGAGAAGACGTCGATCTCGACCTCGTCGATGTCGTCCTGCACGGCGTCGGCGACGGCTATGTAGCCGTCGACCACCTGGTCGGCGATCGCGTGCAACACGGCCGAGGGGCCCTTGGCGAGCAGCTCCGGCTCGTCCTGCAGCCGGTGGCGCAGCGCCCGCAGCGAGCCGTGGCCGCCGTGCCGCACGGTGATGATGAAGTCGGACCCGGTGAAGCACATCACCTCGCCGGTCTCCACCACCTCGCTGGTGGCGGTGAGTTCGGCGTGCTCGACGTAGTGGATGGTCTTGAAGACGGTGAACAGCGTGTCGTCGTAGCGCTCCAGCTTGGGCCGCTGGTGGGCGTGGACCGCGTCCTCCACGGCCAGCGGGTGCAGGCCGAACTCCTGGGCGATGCCGGCGAACTCCTGCTCCGTGGGCTCGTGCAGCCCGATCCAGACGAAGCCGCCCTCGGCCCGCACCCGGCGCATCGCCTCGGCGGGGCCGATGTGTTCGCTCAGCCGCCGGCCGTCGCGGTAGACGGCGCAGTCCACGACGGCGCTGCTGGCGGCCGGGTCGCAGGTGGCGGAGTACGTGTACGGGGATCCGGGGGCGGCATGGCCGCGCCGCAGGGCGGGACGGACGGCGGCGCGCAGGTCACGGATCATCGACAAGGCAGGCTCCTTCACGGGCCGGCCGTCAGGTGCGGCGGACAGACGCGGAAACGCTGCCTGAATCGCAGACGTGCGACACGTCCGTGAATCGGATGGCGCTTCGTACGATGCGCAGAGCTGACGGCAGTTCGCGGGAAACGTCCCGGAGAACGCGGTGAACACGGAACAAAGCGGGGAAGGCGCTCTTCCGTCACGTGCTGCGGGCGCAGGAGCACTTCCGGTGCTGCTGCCGGCTGCAGGGCCGGCCGCGGAAGGCTTCGGATCAGGCGGAGTACGGGTGCGTCCGGAGCGGGCAGACGGGAGAACTGCCGGTACTGCACGGTCGACTAGGATCCACCGCAGCCCCACCTCCTCCGGCCGGTCCCTGCTGAGGGACGATCGTCACGCACTTGACCGCGGGTCAAGGCCCGTCAAGGCTAGCAGCCGTCCGGCGCACCCTGCCCCGCTTTGCATGTTCGATACGCGTTCTATGCTCACGGCATGTCAGACGTTCTCGCACTGGCCGAGGCCCGGCTGCGCACGGCGCTCGGCGAGCCGGACGCCCGCGCCGCGGTGACCTTCCTGGGCGCCGACCGCATCGAGGTCCTCCGCTTCGGCGCCGCCGACGACGCGGGCGACGTCGTCCGCTACGCCACGCTCGGCATGTCCGCCCAGCCGATGGCCGACCCGACCTCCCCCCTCGCCGACCCCGTCCGCGGCCCCCGCGCCGAGCTGCTCCTCACCGTCCGCACCGGCCGCGCCGACACGGACAAGGTGCTCCGCCCGCTGGCCGTGCTCGCCGCCTCCCCCCAGGTCGAGGGCGTCGTCGTAGCCCCCGGGGCCTCGCTGGACACCGGCGAACCGCTGTGGCCGGGAGCGCCCTTCACCTCCGTCCTCGTCGCCGAGCCCGGCGGGCTGGTGGCGGACCTGGAACTGGACGAGCCCATGGACCCCGTCCGCTTCCTCCCCCTTCTCCCCATGACCCCCAACGAGGCCGCCTGGAAGCGCGTCCACGGCGCCGGCGCACTGCAGGAGAAGTGGCTGAAGCACGGCACCGATCTGCGCGACCCGCTGCGGCCGGGTGTGTCCCTGGAGTGACGATCGGGCCACGGTGCTGCGGTGCGGCCCTCCGGACGGGTGATCGTCCTTGACGCGACGGCAACCCGGTAGGACCGTTGGAGGCTATGAGGGGCGAACCCAGTTGCCCGAAGTGCGGTGGCCGGGTGCGAGCGCCCGGTCTCTTCGCCGACTCCTGGCAGTGTGCTGTGCACGGCACGGTGCATCCCCTGCAGCCGGTCGTCCCGCCGAGCGTGGAGGCGCTGGCCGTTGTGGTGCGGCGGGCCAGGGTCCCGGTCTGGATGCCCTGGCCGCTGCCCGTCGGGTGGCTGTTCACCGGCGTCGTGAGCGCGGGGGACGACCGCAGCGGCGGCCGCGCCACGGCCGTGGCCTGCTCGGGCCCGAGCCCGCTCGGCGGCCCCGGCGAGCTGCTGCTGGTGGCGGAGGAGCTCGGCGTCGGGCTCGGCGCGCGCTACGCGGGGGTCGACGGCCCCGACCCCGGCCCCCTGCTGCGGGTGGACCGCTCGCCCCACGCCAAGGTGCACGCCGCCGGCCGCCCCACCCCCCTCTGGCACGTCGACGGCGCCCCCGGCGACCGGGCGGTGTTCGCGGGCGAGGCGCGCGGGCTGTGGCTGTGGGCGATCGTCTGGCCGGAGCGGTCGGGCCTGCTGATGTACGACGAACTGGTGCTGACCGACCTGCGGGACGCGGGCGCCGAGGTGGACCTGCTGCCCTGCGGCGCACTGTCGCCGCGCATCCTCTCGCCCTGAGCACGTGAGCGACACCGTTCACGTTCGTACGACAGTTATCCTGAACCGGTCCTGTGTCCTGCCGAGTGCCGGGGAGTCCGTGTCGTGCGCATCGATCTGCACACCCACTCCACGGCGTCCGACGGTACGGACACCCCCGCCGAGCTGGTCCGCAACGCGGCCGCCGCGGGCCTGGACGTCGTCGCGCTGACCGACCACGACGGGGTCGGCGGCCACGCCGAGGCCATCGCGGCCCTCCCCGCCGGGCTGACCCTGGTCACCGGCGCCGAGCTCTCCTGCTGGCTGAACGGCGTTCCGCTGCACATGCTGGCCTACCTCTTCGACGCCGCCGAGCCGGAGTTCGCCCGCGCCCGGGACTTCGTCCGCGACGACCGCGAGCCGCGCGCCCGCGAGATGGTGGCCAAGCTCAACGCGCTCGGCGTGCCCGTCGCCTGGGAGCGCGTCGCCGCGATCGCCGCCGGGGGCGCTGTCGGCCGGCCGCACGTGGCCGCCGCCATGGTCGAGCTCGGGGTCGTCGGGACCGTCTCCGACGCCTTCACCCCCGAGTGGCTCGCCAACGACGGCCGCGCGTACGCCGAGAAGCACGAGCTCGACCCCTTCGAGGCGATCCGCCTGGTCAAGGCCGCGGGCGGGGTCACCGTCCTCGCGCACCCGCTGGCCCTCAAGCGCGGCCAGTGCGTCTCCGAGAGCGCGATAGCCGAGCTGGCCTCGGCCGGGCTCGACGGCGTCGAGGTCGACCACATGGACCACGACGCCCCCACCCGCGCCCGGCTGCGCGGCCTCGCCGCCGAGCTCGGCCTGCTGCCGACCGGCTCCAGCGACTACCACGGCAGCCGCAAGACCTGCAGCCTCGGCGAGTTCACGACCGACCCGGAGATCTACGGGGAGATCACGCGCCGCGCGACGGGCGCGTTCCCCGTACCGGGCGCCGGCGGCCGCTGACGGGCGCTCGCGCGCTCGTACGGACCCGGCGACCGCATCGCCGGCGTCCGTGCACCCACCCGTGCCCGCCGTGCACGGCACGTCTTCCTCCCCCTCCTTCCCCTCGCTCTCCCCTCCCAAGGCCTCACTGTGTTCGACTTCGCTGTCTTCGGCTCCCTGTTCCTCACCCTGTTCGTGATCATGGACCCGCCCGGCATCACGCCGATCTTCCTCGCCCTCACCGCGGGCCGCCCCGCCAAGGTCCAGCGCCGCATGGCCTGGCAGGCCGCATCGGTCGCCTTCGGCGTGATCACCATCTTCGGGATCTGCGGCAAGCAGATCCTCGACTACCTGCACATCACCACGCCCGCCCTGATGATCGCGGGCGGTCTGCTCCTGCTGCTCGTCGCACTGGACCTGCTGACGGGCAAGTCGGAGGAGCCGAAGCAGACGAAGGACGTCAACGTCGCGCTCGTCCCGCTGGGCATGCCGCTGCTCGCCGGGCCCGGTGCGATCGTCTCGGTGATCCTCGCCGTGCAGCGGGTGGACTCGCTCGCGGGACAGGTCTCGGTGTGGTGCGCGATCGCCGCGATCCACGTGGTGCTGTGGCTGGTGATGCGGAACTCGCTGCACATCATCCGGGTCATCAAGGACGGCGGTGTGGTGCTGGTCACCCGGCTCGCGGGCATGATGCTCTCCGCGCTGGCCGTGCAGCAGATCATCAACGGCATCACCCAGGTGATCGCCGGACACCACTGACGGTGGTCCGGACAGCGGAAAGCCCCGCACGGCCGTTGCCGTGCGGGGCTTTCCGCGTGCGGGAGTTGCTCGTGCGCGTTACCGGGCCGTGGAGTCGGCCGGGCGGATGTAGATGCGCTGGCCCGTCGAAGCGGCCTGCTGCACGATCCGCTTGACGGAGGCGGCGTCCACGACGGTGCTGTCCACGGCGGTGCCGTCGACGTCGTCCAGTCGCATGATTTCGAAGCGCATGGCTTCTCCCTTCGTTTGATCCTCCAGTGGAGAAACTGATGTCCGTGGCACGCGCCGCGACAGTGGGGCGCGTGCTCTCGAAGGGTCCAACGTGCAGGGAACCTCAAACATTCCCTACGCTAAGGAAATTTTTACCGTAAGTAATTACTGATGAAAGTCCAGAGCGTGCCGGAATGCGCAGGCCGGGGGCGAGTGGAACCCTGGAGGTCCCGACCCCGGACTGAATCGAGGCGATCGGCCATGTCGGCTTCCGACCGCGCGGGGCCCGGGATGCCCTGCTGGGTGAGCCTGCTGACCGGTGACCTCGCCGCGGCCCAGCGGTTCTACACCGCCGTGCTCGGCTGGACCTTCCGGCTCGGCTCGCTCGGCGAGGACTTCTGCATCGCGCTCGCCGACGGGAAGCCGGTCGCCGGGTTCGGCGAGGTCGCCCGCCGCATGGGGGTCGCCGTCTCCTGGACCTGCTACTTCGCCGTCGACGACGCCGACCTCGTGTCCGCGCGGGTGCGCGAGCGCGGCGGCACCGTGGCCGTCGGGCCGCTGGCCGTCGGCAAGGGCCGCGCCGTGCTCGCCGCGGACCCGGCCGGGGCCGTCTTCGGCTTCTGGGAGGGCAAGGTCCTGCGCGGCTGGAACATCGGCAGCGGAGTGGCGCCCGCCTGGCTCGAACTGCGCACCCGGGACGCCTTCGCCTCCGCCGTCTTCTACGCCGAGATCTTCGACTGGGACAACCGGCCGGACCTCTGCGAGGTCCGCTACGAGGACGAGGCCGTCATGGTGCGGGCCGCCGGCCACACCGTCGCCTGCCTGCGCGGCGGCGCCATCGAGGCGGCGCCCGACCCGCGCGTCAGGCCGCGCTGGCACGTCTACTTCCGCGTCGACGACGTCGAGAAGGCCGTCGAGGCGGCCCTCGGGGCCGGCGGCTCCGTCGCCTCGGAACCCGGGTCCGGGTCCGGGCGCATCGGGCGCGAGGCGACGCTGTGCGACCCCGAGGGCGGGATGTTCACGGTGACCGAGAACGGCAACTGCTGACAGAACGTCAGTCGAGCGACTCCCAGAAGCGCACCAGCGCCTCCGCCGTGGCCGCCGGGCGCTCGGCGTTGGGGGAGTGGCCCGCCCCCTGGACGACGGTGCGCACCGCCGACAGTTCCTTCGCCATCGCGTCCATCACCGGCACCGGCCAGGCGTAGTCCACCGACCCGGAGATGACGTGCTTGGGCAGCGGCACCCGGGCCAGCTCCGCCGTACGGTCCGGCTCGCCGGTCAACTGGCGGCCGGTGGCCATGAGTTGCTCGGGAACGGTGCGCATCCAGCGCCGGTGCAGGAACCCGGCCAGCTCGGCCGGTGCCTCCTCGTCCGGCACGTTGTCCGACTCCGCGTCCTGGCGCTGCATCTCCTGCCAGACGCTCTCCATGTCCATGGCCGCGAGTGCCTGGACGAGCAGGCGCGTACGGGCCTGCTGCGACTCGGAGATCGCGGCCGGGCCGCTGCTCATGACGGTCAGCGACCGGAAGGCGGCCGGCTCCGCCAGGACCGCTGCGCGGGCGACGAGCCCGCCGAGCGAGTGCCCGAGCAGGTGCACCGTCCCGGTCCCGCCGCCGAGCGCGGCGGCCTGCGCCAGCACGTCACGGGCCAACTCGCCCTGGGCGTAGGCACTTTCGTCGCGGGGGCCGGCGGTCTCGTGCTGGCCGCGTCCGTCGACGGCGACGGCGCGGTAACCGGCGGCGGCCAGCGGTTCGAGGAGCGCGATGAAGTCCTCCTTGCTGCCCGTGAACCCGGGAAGGAGGAGGACGATGCCGCGGGGCTCCGCCGTGGCCCGGGGCCGCGCGTCGTGGACGGCGAACTCCCCACGGGAGGTGGTGAGCTGGTACGCGCGGGCGCACGGGGGGAGGGTGAGGAAGGGGGGCCGGCTCATGGGGGTGAGGTTAGCGCGCGCCTGGCCGGCTGTTCGGGTGCGGGTTCCCCGCGCCCCTTCGGGGCGGGGATACGCCACGGCCCCCGTCGGTGACGGGGGCCGTGGCGGCTGTCAGGCGTCGGCCTTCTTGGCCGCCGCGCGGGTGCGCCGCGGCTTCGGCACGGTGGCCTCGGGCTCGGCCTCGGCGGCCTTCTTGGCGCGGGTGCGCCGCACCGGCTTGGCCTCGGCCTCGGCTTCGGCGGCGACCGGCTCGGCCGCGGCCTTCTTGGCCGTGGCACGGGTCCGCTTCGGCTTCGCCTCGGCGGCTTCGGTCACCTCGGCCTCGACGGCCTTCTTGGCACGCGTGCGCTTCGGCTTCGCCTCGGCCGTCTCGGCGGCGTCGACCGCCGTTTCGGCCTTCTTGGCGGTTGCGCGGGTGCGCTTGGGCTTGACCTCGGCGGCTTCGGTCACCTCGGCCTCGACGGCCTTCTTGGCCGCTGCGCGGGTGCGCTTCGGCTTGGCCTCGGCGGTTTCCGCGGTCTCGACCGCGGCCTCCGCCTTCTTCGCGGCAGCGCGCGTGCGCTTGGGCGCAGCGGCCTCGATCGCCTCGGGCTCGGCCTCGACGGCCTTCTTGGCCGCCGCGCGGGTGCGCTTCGGCTTGGCCTCGGCCGTCTCGACGACAGCCTCGGCCTTCTTCGCGACAGTGCGCGTGCGCTTCGGCTTCGCCTCCTCGGCGACCTCCGCGGTCTCGACCGCGGGGGCCTCCGCCTTCTTGGCAGCAGCCCGCATGCGCTTCGCCGCGACCTCGACCGTCTCGAAGGTGACGGTCTCGGCCTCGACGGCCTTCTTCACCGCTGCGCGGACCCGCTTCGGCTTCGCCTCGGTCCCGGCGACGGCCGGTGCGGCCTCGACGGCCTTCCGGGCGCGCGTGCGCCGGACCGGCTCGGCCTCGACGGCGGCCTCGGGCGTGGCGGTGACCGCCGTCGCCTCGGCCTCGGCGGCGCCCCGCGTGCGGCGGCGGCGCGGCTGCGCCGGGGCCTCGGGCTCCGTCACCACGGCCGGGGCCGCGGTTGTGACGTCCTCGGCGACCGGAGTCGCGGTGACCGCCGCCTCCGCGACCGCAGCGCCCGCGGAACCCCGCGTGCGGCGCCGGCGGCGCGGCCGGGCCGGGGTCTCCGGGGCGGAGGACCCGGCTGCGTCCACGGTCTCCGGCGTGGCCACGGCGGCCTCCGCCGTCGCGGCGACCGGCGCACCGTTGCGCGTACGGCGGCGGCTCCGCGGCGTGCGGGTGCGCTCGGCGGGGCGCTCCTCCGTGCGGCGCGGCCCGCGGTCCCGGTCCCGGCCGCGACCGCGGCCCACGGGCTCTCCGAGGTCCTCGAGCTCCTCCGCGTCGAGCCCGGCGCGGGTGCGCTCCGAGCGCGGCAGGATGCCCTTGGTGCCGGCGGGGATCTTCAGCTGCTCGTACAGGTGCGCGGAGGAGGAGTACGTCTCCTCCGGCTCGTCGAACGGCAGCTCCAGCGCCTTGTTGATCAGCTTCCAGCGCGGGATGTCGTCCCAGTCGACCAGGGTGATGGCCGTACCCGCCTTGCCCGCGCGGCCGGTGCGGCCGACGCGGTGCAGGTAGGTCTTCTCGTCCTCGGGGGACTGGTAGTTGACGACGTGCGTGACGTTGTCGACGTCGATGCCGCGGGCGGCGACGTCGGTGCAGACGAGCACGTCGACCTTGCCGTTGCGGAAGGCGCGCAGCGCCTGCTCGCGGGCACCCTGGCCGAGGTCGCCGTGGACGGCGCCGGCGGCGAAGCCGCGGCGGGTGAGCTGCTCGGCGATGTCCGCCGCCGTCCGCTTGGTGCGGCAGAAGATCATCGCGAGGGCGCGGCCCTCCGCCTGCAGGATGCGGGCGACCATCTCCGGCTTGTCCATGGAGTGGGCGCGGAAGACGTGCTGGGAGATGTGGGCGTGGGTCTGGCCCTGGTCGTCCGGCTCGGCGGCGCGGATGTGCGTCGGCTGCGACATGTAGCGGCGCGCCAGCGAGATGACGGCGCCCGGCATGGTCGCCGAGAAGAGCATGGTCTGGCGCTTCGCCGGGAGCATCGTGATGATGCGCTCGACGTCCGGCAGGAAGCCCAGGTCGAGCATCTCGTCGGCCTCGTCGAGGACGAGCGCCTTGACGTGCGCGAGGCTGAGCTTCTTCTGGCCGGCGAGGTCGAGCAGTCGGCCGGGGGTGCCGACGACGACGTCGACGCCCTTCTTGAGCGCCTCGACCTGCGGCTCGTAGGCCCGGCCGCCGTAGATCGCCTGGACCCGGACGTTACGGACCTTGCCCGCGGTGAGCAGGTCGTTGGTGACCTGCTGGCACAGCTCGCGGGTGGGGACGACGATCAGCGCCTGCGGCGCGTCGGAGAGCTGGTCGGGCGTGGCCCGGCCCGCCTCGACGTCGGCCGGGACGATGACGCGCTCCAGCAGGGGCAGGCCGAAGCCCAGCGTCTTGCCGGTGCCGGTCTTGGCCTGGCCGATGACGTCGGAGCCGGCGAGGGCTACGGGGAGCGTCATCTCCTGGATGGGGAACGGGTTGACGATGCCGACGGCTTCCAGGGCCTCGGCGGTCTCGGGCAGAATCCCGAGGTCTCGGAAAGTGGGCTGAGAATTCAGCGGTTCGCCTCTTCTGTGAGACGCGGCGCGGGGCGGCGAAGGGGGTCGTACGTGGGGTCGTACGTACCGCGCCGGGGTACCGATCCCGGCCGGGGGCCGGGTGGCGCGGGACCACTGCCTTCACTCGTGCACACGTGCCGCGAGCGGATCCCTCCAGGTGTGCGCACGTCTCGTGCGTACCGCGGGGAGGGCGGTCGGTTTTGTGGAAGCCGATCGGGCCACCGACCGGGCATCCGCTGGAGCTCAGGGGACCTGTTCCCGAGAGACACAGCTTGGGTGCGGCCTGCCGAAGAGTCGGCTGGCCTCCTAGCACTGTACCCCGGAAAGCCGCATGTGTGTCCGGACAATCCTCAGGACGGTTCCGGACGAACCGGCTGACCAGGGCCTTCCCCCTGTTGCGGGGCGGGCTATCGTTCGGTCCATGGAGACGCACGGGACGCCCGAGAACGCCGCAGAGCACACCGGAATCGCCGCCCAGAACTGGGACACTGCCTCCGCCGACCCGCAGTATCGGGCCGCGGTCGTGGACCTGCTCGGCGCGCTCGCCTACGGCGAGCTGGCCGCCTTCGAGCGGCTGGCCGAGGACGCCAAGCTGGCGCCCTCGCTGGACGACAAGGCCGAGCTGGCCAAGATGGCCTCCGCCGAGTTCCAGCACTTCCAGCGGCTGCGCGACCGCCTGGCGGCGATCGAGACGGACCCCACCGCCGCCATGGAGCCGTTCGCCACGGCGCTGGACGAGTTCCACCGCCAGACCGCGCCCTCGGACTGGCTGGAGGGCCTGGTGAAGGCGTATGTGGGCGACTCGATCGCGAGCGACTTCTACCGCGAGGTCGCGGTGCGGCTGGACTCCGACACCCGGGCGCTGGTGCTCGCGGTGCTCGACGACACCGGCCACGCCACCTTCGCGGTCGAGAAGGTCCGGGCGGCGATCGAGGCCGAGCCCCGGGTCGGCGGGCGGCTCGCGCTGTGGGCGCGCCGGCTGATGGGCGAGGCGCTCTCGCAGGCGCAGCGGGTGGTCGCCGACCGTGACGCCCTCTCCACCATGCTGGTGGGCGGGGTGGCCGACGGCTTCGACCTCGCGGAGGTCGGCAAGATGTTCTCCCGGATCACCGAGGCGCACACCAAGCGGATGGCCGCGCTGGGTCTGGCGGCGTAACCGCCGGAGTGAGCGGAACACCCTGCACGCCCCCCCGATTCCGGCGCCGGCCGGCTCAGACCGTGGCCGACCGGCGGGGTCGGGGGGACGGCCGGAGCAGCAGGGACAGCAGCGCGACGGCCACGCCCAGCGATACCCCGAGGGTGGCGAGCAGATGCCCCGGGCCGAGCACCGAGTGGGCCAGCAGGGCGCCGAAGAGCGCGGCGCCCGGCCCCGTGGCCAGTGTCAGAGTGCGGGATCCGAAGCGGCCGAACCGCGCGGGCAGCCAGCGCAGGGCTCCGTAGGAGACGGCGAGGCCGATGAGGACCGAGCCGAGCGCTTCCCAGAGGAGCATGTGCACACCCTCCTGTGCGATGACCGAGGAGCGGGGCGCAAATCGGTCGTAGCGGTGTTACCCCGGGGAAGTGCCGGGCAACCCTCGTCCCGTTCTCCCCTCACCTCTTACGACACGGCGAAGGCCCCGGTGCATTCCGCACCGGGGCCTTCCGTTCGTGCTCGGGTGTCACATCGCGCCGAAGCCGACCTTGCGCACGGTGGGCTCGCCGATCTCCACGTACGCCAGGCGGTCGGCCGGGACCAGGACCTTGCGTCCGCGGTCGTCCGCCAGCGACAGCAGCTGCGCCTTGCCGGCGAGTGCCTCGGTGACCTGGCGCTCGACTTCCTCGGCAGTCTGCCCGCTCTCCAGCACGATCTCGCGGGGCGAGTGCTGCACGCCGATCTTGACCTCCACGGCCTGTCCCTCCGAAGGTGTGCGGTCCCCCTGGCTGGGCCCGGGGGAGGGGTGCGCGGCCAGCCGCGCCGGTACGTTCCACACATTAGCCCGGCACGGGGGCGGGTCAGGGCCGGTCCCCGCACGCTCGCAGCGAACACGCACCGGCCGCCGGTGTCAGAGAGTGTCGGACGCGGCCTTCTCGGGCCCGACCTTGGGGAAGCCCGCGATGCCGCGCCAGGCCAGCGAGGTCAGCAGCTGGACGGCCGTCTCGCGCGGGACCGTGCTCTCGCTGGAGAGCCAGTAGCGGGCGACCACCTGGGAGACGCCGCCCAGGCCGACGGCCAGCAGCATGGCCTCGTCCCGGGACAGGCCGGTGTCCTCGGCGACGACCTCGCTGATCGCCTCCGCGCACTCCAGCGACACCCGCTCGACGCGCTCGCGCACGGCGGGCTCGTTGGTCAGGTCGGACTCGAAGACGAGCCGGAAGGCGCCGCCCTCGTCCTCGACGTAGGCGAAGTAGGCGTCCATGGTGGCCGCCACGCGGAGCTTGTTCTCCGTGGTGGAGGCCAGGGCCGTGCGGACCGCCTGCAGCAGGTTCTCGCAGTGCTGGTCCAGCAGGGCCAGGTAGAGGTCGAGCTTGCCCGGGAAGTGCTGGTAGAGCACCGGCTTGCTGACCCCGGCCCGCTCGGCGATGTCGTCCATCGCCGCCGCGTGGTAGCCCTGGGCCACGAAGACCTCCTGGGCGGCGCCCAGGAGCTGATTGCGTCGGGCTCGGCGCGGCAGGCGCGTGCCTCGCGGGCGCGCCTCGGTCTGCTCGATGGCTGTCACGCCGCCTCCCATGATTGTTCTGTGCACGGCCCACGCCGCGCCCGCCATCGTACTTTTGGGTAACCGGGCCGTGCGTGGTCGGAGCGGAGAATTTCGCCTCCCGGACGCTGTGGGAAGCCAACAAAGTCCCGAAAAATCACACTCCGCGCCGCCCGTGACGGCTGCGGGTCAGCGGTAGTCGTCCTCGTCGAGTTCCACCACCCGGGCCTGTTCGGCGAGGTCTGCCTCGTTCGCCGTGTCCGGATCGATGTGCTCCAGCGGTTCGTCCCGCTGCGGGGCGACGTCCGCGTGCTGCTCGGCGGCGTCCGCCTCGGGGGCCTCCACGTCGAACTCCGCCGCGGTGGTGTCCTCGTCCTCGAAGGTGTCGGGATCGGTCGGGTCCACGGGCATGCGGAACCTCTTTCCGGCATCCAGGATGTGCGCCCTCGTACTCCTTGGTACGAGCCTAGGAGACCCGGCCCCGTACCGCCAGGCGATCTGTGACCCCCGCCACAGAGGCCCCGGCGTGATCGTCTCGTAACATTGCCCGCATGTCATCGACCGAGTCGTCGCACGCCCGTGCCGTCCCCGTCGTGCCGCCCTCGCGGCCGTCGTGGATCGCCGACGGCGAGCAGCTGCGCACGGTGACCCTGCCCGGCGTCACGCTGACCGTCCGCTCCCGGCCGCCCGTGCGTACGGGGCTGCCGCCCGCCCTCTACGTGCACGGGCTCGGCGGATCCTCGCAGAACTGGTCCGCGCTCATGGAGGCGCTCGGCGACACGGTCGACGGCGAGGCGCTCGACCTGCCGGGCTTCGGCGACGCACCGCCGCCGCAGGACGGCGACTACTCGATCACCGGGTACGCGCGCGTGGCCATCCGGTACCTCGACGCCTCGGGCCGCGGGCCCGTGCACCTGGTCGGCAACTCCATGGGCGGCGCCATCGCCACGCGCGTGGCGGCCGTCCGGCCGGACCTCGTCCGCACGCTCACCCTGGTCTCGCCCGCCCTGCCGGAACTGCGTCCGCAGCGCACGGCCCTGCCGACCGGGCTGCTCGCCGTGCCGGGCGTCGTCTCCCTCTTCGCCAAGGCCACCCGGGACTGGAGCCCGGAGCAGCGCACGCGTGAACTGCTCGCGCTCACCTACGGCGACCCCGCACGGGTGACGCCGGAGGCGTTCGCACTGGCGGTCGAGGAGTATGAGCGGCGGCTGGAACTCCCCTATTTCTGGGACGTGATGACGCGTTCGGCGCGCGGCATCGTGGACGCGTACACCCTGGGCGGGCAGCATTCGCTGTGGCGCCAGGCGGAACGGGTTCTTGCCCCTACTCTGCTCGTGTACGGGATGCGCGATCAGCTCGTCTCGTACCGTATGGCCCGGCGGGCGAGCGCGGCATTCCGCGACTCGCG
Organism: Streptomyces sp. AM25; assembly: GCF_058146165.1. Classification (NCBI taxonomy): domain Bacteria; kingdom Bacillati; phylum Actinomycetota; class Actinomycetes; order Kitasatosporales; family Streptomycetaceae; genus Streptomyces; species Streptomyces sp. AM25. Next base: position 117,616 of record NZ_JBKIWN010000008.1, read on the forward strand.
CCTGCTGACACTGCTGGAGTCGGGACATATCGCCATGATGGAGGACCCCGGCGCGGTGGCACGCGCCTTCCGCGAGCTCCTCGCGGACACCGCCACGACGACTGGACGGAGCGCCCCGCCCCGTGGGTAAACACAGCGCACGAGCGGACCGGCCCGCCGACGGGCCGGCTGCCGCCGCCCCCGGCACGGGCCGCCGACACGTCCCGGACGGCCGCGGCACGGACCCCCTGCCCGGTCCGGGCATGCCCGCCGGAGGGCCCGCCGGAGCCTCGCGCGACCCCGTCCTGGGCTGGGGCGTCATCGGATCGCAGCGCGCGCAGGGGACCGGCGGCTCCGGCGGTTCCGGCCGCGGGCCGACCGGATACGTCAAGGGCGAGGCCTCCTTCACCCCCGCCGGGAGCGGGCGGGTCGCGGTGCCCGAGCCGCGCCGCGAGGCCCCCGCGTCGTCGGGCGGCGCCCACCGGGCCGGCAGCAGCGGCGTGGTGCGGACCGTGACCGGGGTGGCCGCCGCCGTGGTGACCGCGGTGCTGGCCGTCGTCGTCGCCGGGCAGGTCGAGGACGGCCAGGAGAGCAAGGCCCAGGCGCGCGCCGCGGACACCGACGGCCGGCAGGGCGCCGGCGCCGCCTCGCGCTCCGACAGCCGGCCGACCCCCAACGGCGGCGCCGAGCTCCCGGCCACGTACGAGCAGCAGATGTCCCGCAAGTACCCGCTGGATCCGGCCGCCAAGGGGACGGGCGAGTTCGCCACCATGGGCGGCCACGACAGCGCCCCCGGCAAGGGGCAGGTCCTGCGCTACCGCGTCGACGTGGAGAGAGGGCTGCCGCTCGACGGCACGCTCTTCGCCACGGCCGTGCACCGCACCCTCAACGACGACCGCAGCTGGGGGCACGGCGGCACCCGCACCTTCGAACGCATCTCGTCCGGCACGCCCGACTTCGTCATCACCCTGGCCGGCCCGCAGACGACCGCGACCTGGTGCGCGAAGTCCGGCCTGGACACCACCGAGGACAACGTCTCCTGCGACTCCGCCGCGACCGACCGCGTCATGATCAACGCCTATCGCTGGGCGCAGGGTTCGCAGACCTACGGCGACCAGATGCACGCGTACCGGCAGATGCTGATCAACCACGAGGTGGGGCACCGGCTGGGGCACGACCACGAGACCTGCGAGAAGCAGGGGGCGCTGGCGCCGGTGATGATGCAGCAGACGAAATTCTTGACAACGGACGGGCGGACTTGTCGGGCCAATCCTTGGCCGTTCCCGGGCAACTAGGCGGGCTTGGCGAAGCGCGGTACGTGATCGCGCCCCAAAGGGGCGCGGGGAACTGCGCGATCGGCCACGACGAGCCCGCAGCCGACACGCTGCACTTCCCGCGGAGCGCTCAGACGTTTCGCCGGACCTGCGGGCCGACTGTGGCTGGTCGCGCAGTTCCCCGTGCCCCTTCGGGGCGCGGGTTTCGTTGATTGAGACCGTTTGTCTCGCAAACTGATACGGCTTTGCAGGTCGGCCGGATTTCAACCAATCTTCTTCCCATGCCGCACCACCACGCCTCCGAGAACGCCAGCATCGAGCTGGCTCTGCTCGGCGTGGCCGCGCACGCAGTCGCCGACATCCTCTGTCGCTGAGACCGCTTTCCCCCTTCCCCCGGGGGCGGTCCGTGCGCTCCCGTGCGCCTCTTCTTCCCAACCGCCTTCCGTGGGTGTTCCCTGCATTCGCCCTTCCTCGCCCACCCGCGAAAGGCTTCCTCCGTCATGCCTCATATATCCGTCATATCCCGCCGCGTGGCCGCGGCCGCCGTCAGCGTGGTCCTGGTCGGAGGCGCGGCGGCCTGCGGCCCCAAGGGCGGCGGCGGTGCACAGAACGGGGCCGGTGCGGCCCCGGAGAAGGGCGGCACCCTCACCGTCCTCAACAGACAGCCGCAGAACAAGTTCGACCCCGCCCGCCTCTACACCTCCGGCGGCGGCAACATCCCCTCCCTCGTCTTCCGCACCCTCACCACCCGGCACCGTGCCGACGGCGCCGAGGGCACCAAGGTCGTCCCCGACCTCGCCACCGGCACCGGCACACCGAGCGACGACGCCAAGGTCTGGACGTACAAGCTCAAGGACGGGCTCACCTACGAGGACGGCACCCCGATCACCAGCGCCGACATCAAGTACGGCGTCGAGCGCTCCTTTGCCCCCGAACTCTCCGGCGGCGCCCCCTACTTGCGCGACTGGCTGGTCGGCGGCGAGGACTACCAGGGCCCCTACAAGGAGAAGAAGGGCCTGGACTCCATCGAGACGCCGGACGCGAAGACCATCGTCTTCCACCTGCGCAAGTCCGAGGGCGACTTCCCCTACTTCGCCACCTCCACCCAGTTCGCGCCCGTCCCCAAGGACAAGGACACCGGCGCCAGGTACGCCGAACACCCCGTCTCCTCGGGCCCGTACAAGGTCGTCAAGAACACCAACGACGGCGAGCAGCTGGAGCTGGAGCGCAACACCCACTGGTCGGAGGACACCGACAAGGAGCGCCACGCCTACCCCGACCGGATCGAGGTGAAGTCCGGCCTCTCCTCCGCCGTCATCAACCAGCGGCTGTCGACCGGCGCGGGCCCCGACGCCGCCGCCGTGACCACCGACACCAACCTCGGCCCCGCCGAACTCGCCCAGGTCGGCAACGACAAGAAGCTCGCGGACCGGGTCGGCACCGGCCACTTCGGCTACACGAACTATCTGGCCTTCAACCCCGAAGTGAAGCCCTTCGACAACCCGAAGGTGCGCCAGGCCGTCGCCTACGCCGTCAACCGCACCAGTGTCGTCAACGCCGCCGGCGGCTCCGCGCTCGCCGAGCCCGCGACCACCTTCCTGCCGAATCGGAAGTCCTTCGGCCACACGCCCTACGACCACTTCCCGGCGGGCGACAAGGGCAACGCGGCCAAGGCCAAGGAGCTGCTGAAGGAGGCCGGTCACGACAACGGCCTGGAGATCACGCTCACCCATTCCACCGCCCAGGACTTCGAGACCAGCCCCGAGATCGCCACGGCCCTGCAGGCCGCGCTCAAGGAGGCGGGCATCACCCTCAAGCTGGAGGGCCTGGAGGCCAACGACTACGACGAGAAGGTCCACAGCTTCAAGGACCAGCCCGGCCTCTTCCTCGCCCACTGGGGCGCCGACTGGCCGTCCGGCGGACCGTTCCTCGCGCCCGTCTTCGACGGGCGGCAGATCGTGAAGGACGGCGCCAACTTCAACACCGCGCGCCTGGACGACCCCAAGGTCAACGACGAGATCGACGCGATCAACAAGATCACCGACCACGACGCCGCCGCGCAGCGCTGGGGCGCCCTCGACCGCACCGTCGGCGAACAGGCCCTGACCGTCCCGCTGTTCCACCCCGTCTACAAGCGGCTGTACGGCAAGGACGTCAAGAACGTCGTCATCAGCGACTGGACCGGTGTCCTCGACGTCTCGCAGGTCGCGGTCAAGTGACGGACGCCCTCGCCACCCCGCAGCCGGAGGCGGCCCCCGCCTCCGGCGCCCGGCAGGTGTGGCGGCGGCTGCGCGCGCGCAAGAGCGCGCTCGTGGCCGCCGCCGTGCTGGGCCTGCTCGTCCTCCTCGCCCTCGGCGCGCCCCTGCTGGCCGCGCTGGAGGGCCAGGACCCCGTCACCTACCACGACACCCTCGTCGACTCCGCCCGTGGCGGCGTGCCGCTCGGATCCTTCGGCGGCGCCGGTGCCGAGCACTGGCTGGGCGTCGAACCGGGCACCGGACGCGACCTGTTCGCGCGGCTCCTCTACGGCGCCCGCATCTCGCTGTTCGTCGCCCTCGGCGCCACCGTCGTCCAGGTGCTGATCGGCGTCGCCGTCGGCCTGGCCGCAGCACTCGGCAACCGGCTGCTCGACAGCGTGCTCAGCCACCTCACCGACGTGATGGTCGCCATGCCCTCACTGGTGTTCACCATCGCCCTGTTCGCCGTCGTGCCCTCGGACTTCCCGCGCCCGGTCCTGCTGATCGTCGTCATCGGACTGCTCAACTGGGGCTCCACCGCACGGCTGGTGCGCGCCCAGACGCTCGGACTGAAAAAACTTGACTACGTCACCGCAGCGCGGCTGACCGGCGGTTCGCCCTGGCGCGTCGCCCGGCGCGAACTGCTGCCCGCGCTCGCCGCGCCCGTCATCACCTACGCGGCCATCCTGCTGCCGACCAACGTGGTCATCGAGGCGGGCCTGTCCTTCCTGGGCGTCGGCATCAAGCCCCCCACGCCCTCCTGGGGACAGATGCTGTCCAGCGCCACCATGTGGTTCCGCGCCGACCCGACGTACGTCCTGATGCCCTCGCTGCTGCTGTTCGTCACCGTGCTCGCCTTCACGGTGCTCGGCGACGGCGTACGGGCCGCGCTGGACCCGCGCGAGGCCTCGCGGCTGGGCGTCGGCAGGAGCCGTCGCAAGGCGGCCAAGTCCCTTGAAGGAGGCGCCGCGTGAACGGCCTCGCCGGATACTTCCTGCGCCGCGCGCTCGGCGCGCTCGCCGTCGTCCTCGTGCTCTCCCTCGTCGTCTACGCGACGTTCTACATCGCCCCCGGCGACCCCGCACGCCTCGCCTGCGGTCCACGCTGCAACCCCGAGCAGCTCCGCCAGGTCCGCGAGCAGCTGAGCCTCGACGACCCCTTCTACCTCCAGTACTGGCACTTCCTGCAGGGCCTCGTCGCCGGTCACGACTACTCCACCGGCACCGGCGTGCTGCACTGCACCGCGCCCTGCTTCGGGCAGTCGTACCAGAGCAACCAGCTGGTGACCGACCTGCTCGCCGAACGGCTGCCCGTCACCACCTCCCTCGCCCTCGGCGCGATGGTGCTGTGGCTGCTGCTCGGCATCGGCACCGGCCTGCTCTCCGCGCTGCGCCGCGGCGGGGCGACCGAACGGGTGCTGACCTGGCTGACGCTCGCCGGCACGGCGACACCCGTGTTCATCACGGGACTCGGGCTGCTGATGCTGTTCTGCGTCTACCTGGAGTGGCTGCCGTTCCCCACCTACGTCCCGCTCGGCGACGACCCGGAGCAGTGGGCCTGGAACCTGGCGCTGCCCTGGGCCGCGCTCGCCCTGTTGGAATCGGCCAAGTACGCCCGGCTCACGCGCAGTTCGATGCTGGAGACCCTCGCCGAGGACCACATCCGCACCTTCCGCGCGTACGGCCTGACCGAGCGGGCGGTCGTCGGACGGCACGCCCTGCGCGGCGCCCTGCCGCCCGTCATCGCGCTGACCGCCGTCGACCTCGGCTCGATGTTCGGCAACGCGGTGCTCACCGAGACGCTCTTCGGCCTCCCCGGGCTCGGACAGCTCCTCGTCCACGCCACGCAGACCATCGACATCCCCGTCGTCGTCGCCGTGGTGATGGTCACCGGCACCGCCGTGGTGCTCGCCAACATCGTGGCCGACGTGCTGTACGCCGTCGCCGACCGAAGGGTGGCCCTGCGATGACGCCGCTGGTCTCCGTGACGGACCTCTCCGTCGCGTTCCCCGCCGGGGACGGGGCCTCCCGGGCCGTGGACGGGCTCTCCTTCACGCTCGCGCCCGGCGGCGCGCTCGGCATCGTCGGCGAGTCCGGCTCCGGCAAGAGCACCGCCGCCTACGCCCTGCTGGGCCTGCACCGGGGCACCGGGGCGCAGGTCGGCGGGTCCGTGCAGGTCGCGGGCCACGACGTGCAGGCCGCGGACGAGGCCGGGCTGCGCCGCATCCGCGGCGGCGTCGCGGCCATGGTCTTCCAGGACCCGCTGTCCTCGCTCGACCCCTACCAGGCCGTCGGCGACCAGATCGCCGAGGTGTACCGGGTCCACCGGCCCGGCGCCTCGCGGCGCGCCGCCCGCGAGCGTGCAGCCGAGGTGCTCGACCGGGTCGGCATCCCGGACGCGGCCCGCCGCGCCCGCTCCCGCCCGCACGAGTTCAGCGGCGGCATGCGCCAGCGCGCCCTCATCGCCATGGCCCTCGCCTGCGAGCCCCGGCTGCTCGTCGCCGACGAGCCCACCACCGCCCTGGACGTCACCGTCCAGGCCCAGATCCTGGGCCTGCTGGGCGAGTTGCGGGCCGAGACCGGCATGGGCCTGATCCTGGTCACCCACGACCTGGGCGTGGCCGCCGGCAGCGTCGACGACCTGCTCGTGATGAAGGACGGGCGGGCCGTCGAGCACGGGCCGGTGCGCGACGTGCTGGAGGCACCGCGCGAGCCTTATACGCGCGCCCTGTTGGCGGCCGTCCCGCGGGTGAACGTGCGCCGATCGGCGAAACCGGTTCCGGCCACCGACGACTCCGTCCTCCTCGAAGCCACCGGCCTGCGGCGGGAGTTCGGGCGCGGCAGGCACGCCGTGACCGCCGTCGACGACGTCACGCTGACCGTGCGGGCCGGCGAGACGGTCGGCGTCGTCGGCGAGTCCGGCAGCGGCAAGACCACGCTCGGGCGGATGCTGGTGCGCCTGCTGGACCCCACCGGGGGCGAACTGCGCTACCGGGGCCGCTCCGTCGGCGGCCTCAAGGAGCGCGAACTGCGCCCCTTCCGCAGCGAGCTGCAGATGGTCTTCCAGGACCCCGTCTCCTCGCTCAACCCCCGCCGCAGCATCGGCGAGTCCATCGCCGACCCGCTGCGCGCCGCCGGGAAGCTGGACGACGCGGCGATCGTGGCGCGCGTCCGCGAACTCCTGGAGCGCGTCGGGCTCGACCCGGACGCCTACCACCGCTACCCGCACGAGTTCAGCGGCGGACAGCGGCAGCGCGTGGGCATCGCCCGCGCCCTGGCCCCCGAGCCGAAGCTCATCGTCTGCGACGAGCCGGTCTCCGCGCTCGACGTGACGACACAGGCTCAGGTCGTGCGCCTGCTGGGCGAGTTGCAGCGCGACCTCGGACTGACGCTGGTCTTCATCGCGCACGACCTCGCCGTCGTCCGTCAGGTGAGCGACCGGCTGGTCGTGATGCAGGGCGGCCGGATCGTCGAGGAGGGCCCGGCCGACGCCGTCTACGAGCACCCCCGGCACGCCTACACGCGGGGCCTGCTGGCCGCCGTGCCCCGCCTCGGCACCGAGGACGGCACCGCCCTGCAGGGCGCATCCGCATAGCGCGCCGCAACGTCCCGTCTGCCCGAAAGTCACTCCCGTTCACCCCTTCCGGTGGCGCGACGGACAACCGTCCATCGCGCCACCGTGCAGCCCGCATAGCGTGCTCCCGCTGCCGTTCGGCGGTGGCTTCCGACAGGGCCACGAAGGAGAGGCGGGGGTGCGCACGTGCGTGTGGGACTGCTTTCCGAGGGCGGGTATCCGTATGCCGCGGGCGACGGCGGGGAGTGGTGCGACGGGCTGGTCCGGGGCCTCGGCCAGCACGACTTCGAGCTCTACGCACTGAGCCGCAGCGCCCGTCAGGAGGACAGCGGTTGGCACGCGCTGCCGGGCAACGTCCGGCGGGTCAGAGCGGCACCCCTGTGGGGCGGCCCCGCGCCGGGGTGCGCCGGGCGCGCCTACGGCGCGTACGGCCGCGAACAGCGCCGGCGCTTCGGCGCCCACTTCGGCGACCTGGCGGCGGCGATCACCCTGCCGGGCGACCAGGCGTACCGTTTCGCCGACGGCTTGGGCGGCCTCGCCGACCTCGCGCGCGACGAAGGCGGGCTCGCCGCCGCCCTCCGTTCCGAACAGGCCCTGCGGGCCCTGGAGACCGCCTGCCGCGCGCCCGGCGCACAACCCGCCGCCTACGGGGCCCGCGTCACCGACCTGCTCGCCGTCTCCGGCCTCCTGGAACGCGCCCTCAGACCGCTCTCGCTCGACTGGTACGGCACCGCCGACGGCGACCGCGGCCTCTCCGGCGTCGACCTCTGCCACGCCACCTCCGCCGGGCCCGCCGCCCTCCCGGGCCTGCTGGCCAAACGCTTCTTCGGCATCCCCCTGCTCGTCAGCGAGTACGAGGTCGGCCTGCGCGAGTACTACCTCGACGGCCCCGTCGGACCCACCCCGGCCGTCCGCACCCTGCTCTCCTCCTTCCACCGGCTGCTCGCCGCCCACGTCTACGACCGGGCCGCGCTCGTCACCTCCGGCGACGGACAGGCCCGCCGCTGGCAGGAGCACTGCGGCGCCGACCGGGCCCGGCTGCGCACGGTCTACCCGGGCATGGACGCGAGCCTCTACGAGGAGGTCGGCGAGGGCGCCCCCGACCCCGGCGGGCATGGGGGCACCTCCCGTGCCGTTCAGGCAACGGGGGACCTCGTCTGGGTCGGCGGCCCGCCCGAACCCCACCTGTGGGAGGCCCTCGCCGCCCTGCGCGAGGCCGAACCGGGCGTCCGGCTGCACCTCGTCGGCGACCCGGCGGAGGACGCACCGGCCGTCGACGGCGTCACCCACGACAGGAACGGCGGCCCCGACGTCCTCGCCACGGCCTCCGTGGTGCTCCTGGCCGGCACGGCCGACGGCTTCCCCGCCGCCCTCGCCGAGGCCATGTTCTGCGGCCGCGCCACCGTCTCCCCGGACACCGGCGCCGTCCGCGAAGTCATCGGCGGCACCGGCCTGGTCGTCCCCCCGCGCGACCCCGGCGCCCTCGCCGGGGCCTGCCTCGACCTGCTGCACGACCCCGCGCGCCGGGCCCGGCTGGGCGCCGCCGCCCGCGCCCGGGCGCTGGAGCTCTTCACCGGCGAACAGAACGTGGCCTCCTTCGGCGCCCTCTACCTCGAAGTCCTCTCCCGCGCCCCGGTCCAGCACCCCGCCCCCGACCCGTCCGTGCCCTTCGCCCACGCCGCCGGCGACCGGCCGCCGCTCACCCGCTCCCCCCGCTCCGCCTCGCCCACCTGGGCGGGCCGCTCATGACCAGATCGCTCCGCGACGGCAGCGCCCCCGGCCCCGTCGGCATAGCCGACGCACCGGCCGACCCGGTGAAGACGCTCCTCCAGCAGCACCACGCCCTGTGCGCCGGTGCCGTCGACCCCTGGGAGATCGCCGCGGGTCTGGAGGCGCGCGGCATCGGCGACCGCGAGGCCGCCGAGTACCGCCACCGCGACGTCTTCTCCCTGGCCGAGGAGCTCCACGCGCGCGTGGAACACGGCGAGTTCCCCCCGACCGTGGCACCCGTCGGCGAACAGGAGGACAGGCGCGGCCCCTGCACAGCGCTCCCTGCCGACTGGGGCGTCACCGGCACCCTGGCCTGGCTGTGGCTGCTCGCCTCCGGGCTCGCCGGCGACCGCGCGCTCACCGTGCTGCTGCACGGCGCCCGCGGCACCGGCGTGCGCGCCCTGCTCGCCGCCGCCGCACCCGCCGGGCTCGCCCTCGCGTGCGCCGTCGTGCCCGCGGCCTGCTGCGCCCACTGGTTCGCCGGCCGCGCCCGCCGGGCCCTGCGGACCAGCCGCAGCCTGAAGGAGTTCGGCTCCCGCGTACGGCCCGTCCTGCTGACGGCCGTCGTGCTGTACCTCGGTGCGCTGCTGCTCTTCCTGTGGTCCGCCCGCTCCGCCCTGCCCGACGACGGGACCGCGGCACCGGCCGGCCCCGCGCCCGTCCCCGCCTACACCCTCGTCGCAGCCCTCGGATGCCTGCTCTTCCTCGCCCGGCTGCTCGCCGCGTACGGACAGACCAGGGCGGCCGTCCACACCACCCTCGCAGCCGGTGCGGCCCAGGCCGTACCGCTGTGCGCACTCCTCGCCGCGCGCCTGCCGGGCTGTGACGCCCTCGGATGGCCGGTGCGCTGGGCGGCCGGCGCCTGCACGCCCGTCGCCATACCGCTCGCCGCGTGCGTCCTGCCGGCCCTCGCCCTGCTGGTCCACGCCGTCCCCGCCCTGTCCCGGGCCTCCGTCCACTCAGAGGAGCAAGGAACATGACCGTCCACCCCCACCGCAGCGCGCGAGAGCGAGGGCAACACCGATGAGGGTCCTGTTGCTCGGTGCCAACGGCTACCTCGGCCGCTTCGTGGCCGACCGCCTGCTCGCCGACCCCGCCGTCCAGCTCACCGCGCTCGGCCGCGGCGACGACGCGGACGTCCGCTTCGACCTGGCCACCGGCAGCCCCGGAGCGCTCACCCGCTTCCTCAACGCCGTCCATCCCGGCGTCGTCATCAACTGCGCCGGCGCCACCCGCGGCGGCGCCCGCGACCTTGCCCGTCACAACACCGTCGCCGTCGCCACCGTCTGCGAGTCGCTGCGCCGCAGCGGCTGCGGCGCCCGCCTGGTACAGCTGGGCTGCTCCTCCGAGTACGGGCCCTCCCAGCCCGGCTCCTCCACCGCGGAGGACGCGGTGCCGCGCCCGGGCGGCCCGTACGGCGTCAGCAAGCTCGCCGCCACCGAACTCGTGCTGGGCTCCGGCCTGGACGCCATCGTGCTGCGGGTCTTCTCGCCCGTCGGTCCCGGCACCCCCGCCGGCTCCCCGCTGGGCCGGCTCGCCGAGGCCATGCGGCGCGCCATGCAGAACGGGGACAACGAACTCAAGCTCACCGGCCTCGGCGTGCAGCGGGACTTCGTCGACGTGCGCGACGTCGCCCGCGCCGTGCACGCCGCGTCGCTGTCCGCCGCCCAGGGCGCCGTCAACATCGGTACCGGGCGCGCGGTGCGGCTGCGGGACGCGGCCACCCTGCTGGCCCGGGTGGCGGGCTTCGGCGGCGCCCTGCACGAACTGGACGACCCGCACCTGGGCACCCCGCCCGCCTACCCCTACCCGGACGGCTGCGGCGCCTGGCAGCAGGCCGACGTGCGCACCGCCCGCGACCGGCTGGGCTGGCGCCCCCGGATCGGCCTGGAGGAGTCGCTGGCCGACATCTGGATGGAGGCCGCGTGTCGCATCTGACCTCCGGGCAGCGCCGCTCGCCGGCCACCGGCAAGGCCCCGCTGCGGCTGGGCGTCCCCGGCTTCGCGCACCCGCTGGTCGCGCCCGCCGAGTGGGGCGGCCTGCAGCGCGCCGGCCTGCCGCTGGACTGGGTGGTGCTCGGGGGCGCGGGCGGCGGCCCCGGCAGCCGCCCGGACCCGTACTGGCGCGCGGCCACCGCCCCGCTGCGGGAGGCGGGCGTGCGGCTCCTCGGCCACGTGGACCTGGCCGCCGGCACGCGCCCGCTCGGCGAACTCCTCTCGGACGCACAGCGCTTCCTCAACTGGTACAAGGTCGACGGATTCGCGCTGGGCCGCTGCCCGGCCGACGCGGCGGGTCTGCGGGAGACCCGCCGCGCCGCCGGCGCCCTGCGCACCCTGCGCGACGGCACCCACCTCGTCCTGCTGCACGGCACCCACCCCTGCCCCGGATACGCCTCCCTCGCCGACCAGTTGGTGACCTTTACGGGCCCCTGGTCCGGCTACCGCTGGTCACAGGCCGCCGAGTGGACCGCGGACCATCCGCCCGAGCGCTTCTGCCACCTCGTCCACGGGGTGCCCCGGCCGCACCTCGACGAGGCGATGCGGATAGCCCGTTGGCAGGGCGCGGGCACGGTCTTCTTCACCGACCGCACGAACCACGCGAGCCGGACCGGCCGCGCCCGCCGGGTGACCCGCACGGGCCGGGCGGCCCCGCTGACCTTCGTGCGCGTGGACCCCTGGGAGTCCCTGCCCGGCTACTGGGACGAGATCGTCTCGCGCATCGGACCTGGTGTCTCGGAATGAGACCGGGCGTGGCAGTGTTACGGGAACGTACGCCCCGCAGCCGCGGGGACGTAGCCGCATGTCCGACCGACCTACGGAGTTCCCGTGTCGCTGCCACCTTTGGTTGAGCCGGCTGCCGAGCTCAGCGTTGACGAGGTTCGCAGGTATTCGCGTCACCTGATCATCCCGGATGTGGGGATGGCGGGGCAGAAGCGGTTGAAGAATGCCAAGGTGCTGTGCGTGGGGGCGGGCGGCCTCGGCTCGCCCGCGCTGATGTATCTGGCGGCGGCGGGCGTGGGCACGCTGGGCATCGTGGAGTTCGACGAGGTCGACGAGTCGAACCTGCAGCGCCAGATCATCCACTCCCAGTCCGACATCGGCCGCCCCAAGGCCGTCTCCGCGCGGGAGAGCGTGCTGGGCATCAACCCGTACGTGAACGTGGTGCTCCATGAGGGCCGCCTGGAGGCGGACAACGTCATGGACATCTTCTCGCAGTACGACCTGATCGTGGACGGGACGGACAACTTCGCCACCCGCTACCTGGTCAACGACGCCTGCGTGCTGCTGGGCAAGCCGTACGTGTGGGGCTCGATCTACCGCTTCGACGGCCAGGCCTCGGTGTTCTGGTCCGAGCACGGCCCCTGCTACCGCTGCCTCTACCCCGAGCCCCCGCCGCCCGGCATGGTGCCCTCCTGCGCCGAGGGCGGCGTGCTCGGCGTGCTGTGCGCCTCGATCGGCTCGATCCAGGTCAACGAGGCCATCAAGCTGCTCGCCGGGATCGGCGAGCCGCTGGTCGGCCGCCTGATGATCTACGACGCCCTGGAGATGACCTACCGGCAGGTCAAGGTCCGCAAGGACCCCGACTGCGCGGTCTGCGGCCCCGATGCGACGGTCACCGAGCTGATCGACTACGAGGCCTTCTGCGGCGTCGTCTCCGAGGAGGCCCAGGAGGCCGCGGCGGGTTCGACGATCACGCCGAAGCAGCTCAAGGAGTGGATCGACGACGGCGAGGACATCGACATCATCGACGTCCGCGAGCCGAACGAGTACGAGATCGTCTCCATCCCCGGCGCGCGCCTGGTCCCGAAGAACGAGTTCCTGATGGGCACCGCCCTCCAGGACCTGCCGCAGAACAAGCGGATCGTCCTGCATTGCAAGACGGGTGTCCGCTCCGCGGAAGTCCTGGCGGTCCTGAAGTCCGCCGGGTTCGCCGACGCGGTTCACGTGGGCGGCGGCGTCATCGGCTGGGTCAACCAGATCGAACCGGAAAAGCCGGTGTATTAGGCCGCGGTACGTCGACTGCGGGCTCGTCGTGGTTGCTCGCGCAGTTCCCCGCGCCCCTGACAGGGCGCCTGGGTGACCGTGCCCCGAAGGGGCGCGGGGAACTGCGCGACAAGCCGACGACTACCCGCACGTCACCCCTGCCTTCGGTACCGTCCCCTCCAGCAGATACGCGTCAACCAGCCGCGTCATGCACGGATCCCCCGTGTTGTACGCCCCGTGCCCCTCGCCCCGGTACGTCACCTCGACCCCCACCCCGGCGCCGAGCGCAGACGCCATCCGCCCCGCACCGGCGTACGGGGTCGCCGGGTCCCCGGTGTTGCCGATCACCACGATCGGCGCCGCACCCTTCGCGCCGACCTCCGGCGCCTTCGTCCTCCCCTTCACCGGCCACCCGGTGCACGAGATCAGCGACCAGGCCGCCGACTCCCCGAACACCGGTGAGGCGGCCCGGAATTCGGCCAGGTGCGTCTTCACGTCGTCGACCGTGTAGCGCTGCTCCTCGTCCACGCAGGAGATGGCCCGGTTGGCCGGCTGCAGGTTGGAGTAGTGGCCGTCGGGCGAGCGGCCGCTGATCGAGTCGAAGAGCATCAGCAGGATGGTGCCGTTGTCCTTCTGCAGGGCCTCCTCCAGGCCGTCCGTGAGGAACTTCCACGTGTCCTTGGTGTAGAGCGCGGCCGCGATGCCGTTGACCGCCTCGTCCTGCGTGAGCTTGCGCCCCTGCGCCGTCCGCAGCGGCTGCGTGCGGAGCCGCTTGAGCAGTGCGGTGATCTCGTCGGTGCCGGGGCAGGACGACGACCGGGAGGAACAGTCCTTCTCGTAGTCGTCCAGGGCGAGTTGGAAGCCCTTGGACTGGGCGAGATTGCCCTGCAGGGGGTCCTGCGTGGGATCGATGACCGCGTCCAGCACCGCGCGGCCCACGTTCTTCGGGTACAAGTGGGCGTAGACGCCGCCCAGTTCGGTGCCGTACGAGATGCCGAAGTAGTGCAGCTTGTCGTCGCCCACGGCGGCCCGGATCCGGTCCATGTCCCGGGCGGCGTCGACGGTGTCCACGTAGGGCAGGACCTTGCCGGAGTTCTTGGCGCACGCGTCGATGTAGGCCTTGTTCGCCGCCAGGTACGTGCGGACCGCGGCGTCGTCCTCCGGTGTCGCGTCGATCTCGTTGGCCGCGTCCGTCTCCTTGTCGCTCTGGCAGTGCACGCCCGCGCTCTCGCCGACCCCGCGCGGGTCGAAGCTCACCAGGTCGTAGCGCTGCCGGAGTTTGCCGTAGCTGTCGGCGAGGCCCGGCAGCGTCGAGACCCCCGAGCCGCCGGGGCCGCCGAAGTTGAACACCAGCGAGCCGATGCGGTGCCCGGCGTCCAGTGCCCTGGCCCGGATCAGAGCGATCTCGATCCGCTCCCCGTCCGGCTTCGCGTAGTCCAGCGGTACGGGGAGTTTTGCGCACTCCCAGCCCTTGCCGGGCGCCTTGCCGCCGCCCTGGGCGGCGGTGGGGGCGTCGCAGGCCGTCCAGCGCAGGGCGGCGCCGCCCGAGGGCGGCTGCTTGGCGTCGGCGCCGGACCCGGCATCGCCGCTGCTCCCGCCGCACGCGGTGACGGTGGCGGCCAGGGCGAGCGCGAAGGCGGCGGAGGCGAGGGCGGTGGCCCGGGGCCGTGCGGTACTCATTTCACCGACTCTACGGAGGAATCACCCGCACCGGACTCGGGGTACGGGCGCGCACGGGGGAGCGCGGCGGGTCGCGGTCCGCTCCCGCCGCGCCACCGGGCACCCCCTGGTGCGGCGGCTAGTGCAGCGGCGCACACCCGATGCGCCGCCCCACCGCGTCGACGAAGTCCGGGAACACCGCGCGGGCGTCGTCGAGCCGGGTGCGTGAACGGCCTGGACCCGTCCGCATGGTGAAGACCGTCGGACGGCCCTCGCACTCCGCCTGGATCAGCGCGCCGGACGCCTCGATGCGGCCGTGCGCACGCCACCCCGGCGCGGGCGGGCCGTCCCCGGCGAGGCCGTCGAAGAGGGCGACGACCCGCGGCCGGGCGATCATGGCGAAGCGCGCCGCCCACCGGCCGTCGGCGGCGACCGCGCACGTCTGGAAGTCGTCCCCCACGCTGCCCACCGTGTCCGTCAGCCTGACCGAGTCCGCGGCCGCCACCGCCAGCCCCGGTATCGCGCACTGCTCCGCCGGGCCGCCCGCCGACACCCGTACCCAGCTGGGCGGCGCGTGCTGCGGCTGCACGACCGGCGACGGGGCGCAACGCGACGCCCTCACCGCCCTGTTGGCCGCGTCCACCAGGAGGCGGCCCGTGCGGGCGGGGGAGGAGTCGTCCGGGAAACCGGGGCGGTCGGTGTCGCTGTCCGGCTCCGCCCCGTCCGCGTCCCGGAACGAGCTCGTCACCGTCACGACCGACGGGCGGCCGTCCACGTCGCACGACGGCGGCAGCACCAGCGTGCCGGAGCCGGCGGCCACGAAGCCGGGCAGGCCGTCCGGGAGCGCGCTGTCACCGCCCACCAGCAGCCCCGAGAGCCAGGCGCGGCGGGCCTCCGCCTCCCGCGGGCCCGTCCCGTACCGCACGTCGAACCGCTGCCGGTACGCCCCGGCGCCCCGGCCGCCGCGCCAGCTCAGCGTGCACGCGCCGTACGGGCGCCCGGGGGCGGGGGCGCTCTCCTGCGCCGAGCGGTCGTGGTCGCCACCGCGGAACGGGCCGCCGTCCTCCGGCCAGGTGCCCCAGCAGTACGAGGGCCTCGCCAGCGGCCCGAACTCCGCCTGGCAGAAGGCCGCCAGGGCCGCGAGCAGGGCCGCGACGGCCAGGGCGCCCGTGAGCGCCCGCGCCCTGTGGCCGGGGCTGCCGGGGCGCCCGGCCCCGGTCCGTAACGTGCTGCTGTCGTTCGACACTTCGATCCCCCCGCCCCGTGCTCGGTCCGCAACGCGCCGTCCGCGTACGGAACTTCTGTGCGGGCGATCGTAGTGCGGGCCACTGACATTCGAGCCGGTGCAGTTCGTATTACCGGTGTGATCTGCTATGGGTGCTATGAACACACCTTGTTGGGCTCCGGGACCTTACCGTCCAGGAGATACGCGTCTGCCGCACCTTTGACGCAGGGGTTGCCGCTGTCGTACGCGCCGTGGCCCTGGCCCCGGTACGTCATCTCGATTCCGACGCCCTCGCCCAGCTCCCGCGCCATCGTGCGCGCTCCCTCATAAGGGGTCGCCGGGTCACCGGTGTTGCCGACCACGAGCATGGGTGCGGCGCCCTTCGCGCTCACGTCCGGCGTCTGCCACTCGCCCTTGACCGGCCAGCCGGTGCACTGCAGGAGGCTCCACGCCATGAAGTCCCCGAAGACCGACGACGCCTTGCGGAACTCCGCCGCCTTCGGCTCGATGTCCTCCGCCGTGTAGCGCTGGGCGAAGTCCGCGCAGGTGACCGCGTTGAGGGAGGCCTGCAAGGAGCTGTAATGACCGTCCTGGTTGCGGCCGTTCATGGAGTCGGCGAGGGAGAGCAGAATCCTTCCGTCGCCGTTCTCGGCGTCCTCGACGCCCTCGGTGAGGTAGTCCCAGAAGTCCTTGGAGTACAGGGCCTGCGCGATTCCGCTCGTCGCCAGCGACCGCGTCAGCTCGCGGCCGGCGGTTCCGGCGGTGGGCGTGGGGGAGCCGGTGTCGGTGCCGGTGCCGCCTGCTGCCGGGATCGGCTGTTTGCCCAGCCGGTCGAGGAGGTCGGTGATCGAGCGCTCCGTCGGGCAGTTGTCGGAGGTCTGCGGGCACGCCGCCATGTAGTTGCCGAGTGCCAGCTGGAAGCCGCGGGCCTGGGCGAGGGCGCTCTGCACCGGGTCGCTCGACGGGTCGACCACCGCGTCGAGCAGTGCCCGTCCGACGTTCTTGGGGTACAAGTGGGCGTAGACGCCGCCCAGTTCGGTGCCGTAGGAGATGCCGAAGTAGTGCAGTTTGGCGTCGCCGAGCGCCTGGCGCATCAGGTCCATGTCGCGGGCGGCGTTCGTCGTCCCGACGTACGGGAGCACCTTTCCGGAGTGCTGGCGGCAGGCGGCCGCGTAGGCCTCGACGCGGCCGACGAGAGCCGTCTGTTCGGGCTTGGTCGCCGGTGTGGAGTCCGCCGCGTAGTACGCGTCCAGGTCCTTGTTGTCCAGGCAGCGGACGCCGCTGCTGCGGCCCACCCCGCGGGGGTCGAAGCTCACCAGGTCGTAACGGGTGCGCAGATTCCGGTAGTCCTCGGCGAACGCCGGCAGGGTGGTGACGCCCGAGCCGCCCGGGCCGCCGAAGTTGAAGACGAGCGAACCGATGCGGTGCGCCGGGTCGGTGGCCTTCGCCCGGATCATGGCGATGGCGATCTTCTCGCCGTCCGGGTGCGCGTAGTCCAGGGGCGCGTGCAGGGTTGCGCACTCCCAGTCGCGGCCGGGCGGCCTGGCCGCTGCGCCGCTGTCCTCGCCGGGGCTGGGGGGCGGGCACGTCTTCCAGTCGAGTTTCGGGTCCGTGCCGTGGGGGGTGCCGCCGGCGGTGCCGGGGGCCGTGGCGGCCGCCTGGGGACGGCCTGTGTTCGTGCACCCCGTTGCGGCTGCCGCCGTGACCGTCAGCAGGACGGCCGAGAGCAGGCCGCCGGTTCGTATGGATCTCGTGGATCTCGACACGGCGGGGCCTCCCGGGACCGACGTCGACCGACTGGGACTGCCATCGTCCGCGGGGGGCCGTCGGGGCGCGCGTGGTGCGGGGCGTACGGGTTACAGCGGTACGAAGGTGATCTCCGTGGCCTTGATGCTCACCCAGACGGGGGTGCCCTCGGCCAGGGCGAGGTCCGCCGCGGCGGACGGGGTGATCTCGGCGGCGGTCTCCGGGGCCCCGTCCGTGCCCTCCACCAGGACGCGGAGGCGGCCGCCCTGTGCGATGATCTCGCGGACCTTGCCCTGCCAGACGTTGCGGGGGCTGCCGGCGGGGCGGGCGGTGTGCAGGGAGACCGCTTCGGGGGGTGCCACGGCGAGGCCCGTCGCCGTGGGCGGTGCCGCTTCGGCCGTGGTGAGGCTCGCGCCGTCCTCCAGCAGCACCTTGCCGTCCGCCGTGCTCCGGCCGGGCCATGCGTTGTGGCCCAGCATGCGGGCCACCCAGGGGGAGCGGGGGTGGCGGGTGAGGTCGGTGGGGGTGGCGTACTGGACGGTACGGCCGTTCTCCAGGACGAGGACGTGGCTCGCGAGGGACACGGCTTCCACCGGGTCGTGGGTGACCAGGAGGCAGACACCCGGGAAGTCTGCGAGGTGCGTGCGCAGGGTGTGGCGTACGTGGGTGCGGGTCGACTGGTCGAGGGCGGCGAGGGGTTCGTCGAGGAGGAGCAGGCGGGGGCGTGCGGCCAGGGCGCGGGCCAGGGCCACGCGCTGGGCCTGGCCGCCGCTGAGCCGGCCGGGGCGGTGGTGCGCCAGGGCGCCGACGCCGAGGCGGTCCAGCCAGTGCTGGGCCTCGCGGTGGGCTTCGGTGCGGGGGGTGCCCTGGGCGCGGAGGCCGTATGCGGTGTTGGCGAGGGCGGTCAGGTGGGGGAAGAGGGCGCCGTCCTGGGGGACCCAGGCGATGCGGCGGTGGTGCGGGGGTGTGCGGGACGCGTCTTCGGTGCCGAGGTGGAGTTCGGTTGCCGTGGCGCGGGGGGTGAGGCCCAGGAGGGTGCGGAGGAGGGTTGTCTTTCCTGCGCCGTTGGGGCCTACTACCGCGATCGTTGTGCCGGGTGGGGCGTTGAGCGTTGCGTTGACCGCGCCCTGGACCGTGGTGCGCAGCGGGTGCGGGGTGGGGGCGGGGCCGGGGGGCCGGGGAGGGCCCTCTGGGGCTGCTGTATTTGCGGCCGTTGCCGGTCCGCGCGATGCGTACCCCGCACTTGGCCGCAAATACGTCCCCCAGCTACCGCTGGGGGTGCCCCCAACGCCCCTTGCCGGGCCCTCCCCGGCCCCCCGGCCCCGCCCGGCCGTCGGCGTCTGCGGGTTCAGCCAGCGGCCGCGGAGGGCCAGCAGAATTGTTGTGGCTATGGCAAGGAGGAGGAGGGAGACGGCTGTTGCGCCCTCCGGGTCGTCCTGGAGGAGCAGGTAGACCTGGAGGGGCAGGGTTTGGGTGGTGCCCGGGAGGTTGCCCGCGAAGGTGATCGTGGCGCCGAACTCGCCCAGGGCCCGGGCCCAGGAGAGGGCCGCTCCTGCGATCAGGCCCGGGAGGACCATGGGGAGCGTGATCGTGCGGAAGACGCGAAGTGGTGTTGCCCCGAGGGATGTTGCCGTTTCCTCGTAGCGGGGGTGCAGGCCCGCCAGGGCTCCTTCGAGGCTGATCACCAGGAAGGGCATGGCCACGAATGCGGAGGCCATGACTGCGCCTGTGGTCGAGAAGGGGAGGGTGATGCCGTATTTCGCCAGTGCCGGGCCCAGGATGCCGTGGCGGCCGTATGCCTGGAGGAGAGCCACTCCGGCCACCGTGGGGGGCAGCACCATCGGGAGCATGACCAGGCAGCGCACCAGTGACTTGCCCGGGAACTCCGTGCGGGCCAGCAGCCAGGCCAGGGGGACGCCCAGGAGCAGGGCGATCAGCAGGGCCCAGCCCGAGACGAGGAGGGAGAGGGTGAGGGCCTGGGTGACGTCGTGCGAGGTGAGGCGGGAGGGGAGCGTGTTCCAGGGGGCGTGGGTGAGGACGCCCGCCAGGGGGAGGAGGAGCAACGCGACCGCCAGTGCGGCCGGTATGCCCAGGGGGAGGGGGATCTTCGTTTTCACGGCTTCTGGAAGCCCGCGGATGCGAGCAGTTTCTGGGCTTCGGTCGAGCTCAGCCACTTCACGAAGTCTTCGGCCGCTTCGGTGTTCTTGGAGTTCTTGAGCGTCGCCGCCGGGTAGGAGGCCACCGCGTTCTGGGCGTCGGGGATCGTGACGGTGTCCACCTTGTCCTTGGCCGCGGTCGCGTCGGTGACGTACACGATTCCGGCGTCCGCCTCGCCCAGGGACACCTTGCTGAGCACGGCCCGGACGCTGGGCTCCTGGGAGACCGGCTTCACGGAGAGGTGCTGCTGGTCAAGGATCTTCTTGCTGTAGCGGCCCGCGGGGACCTCGGGTGCCGCCAGGACGACCTTGAGGCCGGCCTGCGAGAGGTCCGAGAGGCCCTGGAGGTGCCGGGGGTTGTGCGGGGCCGTGGCGATGGTGAGGCGGTTCTTCGCGATGACCGCGGGGGTTCCGGTCTGTGCCTTGAGGTCGTCCATCGTCTTGGTGTCGGCGGTCACCAGCGCGTCGGCCGGTGCGCCCTGGCGGACCTGGGCGGCCAGTTCCTGGGAGCCGGCGAAGGAGAACTTCAGCTTGGTGTCCGGGTGCTCCTTCTCGTACGCGGCCCCTGCTTGTTTGAAGACGTCGGTGAGGGAGGCCGCGGCGAGGACGGTGAGGGTGCTCGTGTGCTTGCTGCCGGTGCTGCTGCAGGCTGCCAGGGGGAGGACGAGGGCTGCTGCGAGGGCGGTGCGGGTGAGCGTGCGGTTCATGGTGTCCCCCCGGTCAGGCGCGGTCGATGTGCACGTTGGTGGCTTTGACGCGGGCGACGGCCTCCATGCCGACGGCCAGGCCCAGTTCCTCGACGGCCTCGCGGGTGAGGAGGGAGACCAGGCGGTGCGGGCCGGCCTGGACCTCGACCTGGGCGGCGACGTCGCCGAGCTTGACGGCGGTGATGATGCCGGGGAAGGCGTTGCGCGCGGTGGTGTACGGCGCCTCGTCCTCGCTGTTCGCCTCGGCGGCGAGGGAGACCGAGAAGGCCGCCAACTGCTCGCCGTTGATGAGTCTTTTGCCGGATTCGTCACGTTGTGTCGGTATTCGCCCCGCGTCGGCCCAGCGCCGCACCGTGTCCGGGCTGACGCCGAGCAGCCGCGCCGCCTGGCCGATGGTGTACGTGCGCATATGCGGCACGGTAAGGCGATTCAGCTAGCAGATGCAAGGTGGATCCGCGCCCCGAAGGGGCGCGGGGAACTGCGCGATCAGCCACGACGGCCCGCACTTGCCCTGCCGGCGCAGCTAAATCGCACCCTTCCGCGTCAGCTGGTTGAAGCACAGCCACCCCGGCAGCACCGGCAGCCAGAACGTCAGCAGGCGGAACAGCAGCACGGCCGGCGCAGCCGTCTCCGCAGGGAGGCCGGCCAGGGTCAGGGCGCCGATGAGGACACCTTCCACCGCGCCCACGCCGCCCGGCGTCGGCGCCGCCGAGCCCAGCGCGTTGCCCGCGAGGAAGACCACGGCCACGCTCGCGTAGCTCATGTCCCCGCCGAACGCCCGGATCGAGGTGTCCAGGCACAGCACGAACGTGGCCGTCAGCAGCAGCATGCCGCCGATGCCGTTGAGCAGCTTCCGCGGTCGCTGCAGCAGGTCCAGCATGCGCGGCACCACGCCCGCGAAGAGCGACCGCACGCGCGTGGAGACGAACTTCCGCAGGAACGGGATCGCCGTCACCACCAGCACCAGGACCGCTGCCGTGAGCAGGCCGCCGATGACCGTGCGGGACGGGGGGAGGGGCGACGAGGTGTTCTCGGTTCCGGTGATGTAGCCGAACGTCAGCAGCAGGATGATGTGGCTCGCCAGACCGAACAGCTGTGACGCCCCGACGCTCGCCACGGCGAGCCCCGGCCGCAGTCCCGCGCGCTGCAGGAAGCGTGTGTTCAGGGCGACTCCGCCCACCGCGGCGGGGGCGACCAGTTTGACGAACGAGCCGGCGACCTGGGCGAGCACCGTGCGGCCGAAGGGCACCTTCTCCGGCACGAAGCCCAGCAGGCTCATCGCGGCCGCGAAGTAGCTCAGGGCGGAGAAGGCCGCGGCGGCCAGCACCCAGTACCAGTTGGCGTGAGCGACCAGGTCGCCAAGTTTGACGTGTGCGAGCTGCGAGAGCAGGAAGTACGCGGCGAAGGCGCCCGCGATGGAGCTGATGAGGGTGCGGGGCTTGATGCGTTCCAGGCGCACCGGCTCTATCGGCGCCTGCGGGCGGATCAGCAGGACCTGCCGGCGGATCTGTGCGAGCAGGTCCTCTTCGCGGGCCTCTTCGGCCGCCACGTCGAGTGCCTGCTTCTCCGCCTTCTTCTCGGCCTTGAGCGCCTTGCGCTCGTTGACGTCCGCGCCCTTCTCCGCGCGTTCGCGCGCCCTGTGCTCCTTCTCGATGCGCGAGGCCTCCAGCACCGCGTTCCGTTCGCGCTCTGCGCGCTCGCGGGCGAGCTGCCGGAGGGTGGCCCGGCTGGAGCGGGTGAGGGCGATCGGCTGGAGCAGGGGCAGGCTGTCGGCGACCGCGTCGGGACCCAGCACGGCCACGGCCGAGGCCACGGCCCGTTCGGCGCCGACCCGCAGGCCGAGCGTGGTGAGCAGCTGGGCGATGTCCATCCGCAGGACCAGGTCGCCCGCGGCGATCTCGCCGCCGCGCAGGTCGGTCAGAACGACGTTGCCGGAACGATCCACCAGCAGGGCGTCGCCGTCGAGGCGCCGGTGGGCGATGCGCCGCGACTGCAGCGCCTGCACCTGCCGCCACGCGCCGGCCGTCAGCTCGTCGGTGATCTCCTCGTCCGGGATGGCGTCCAGGGTGCGGCCGCCGATGTGCTCGTAGACGAGCATCACGGCGTCCGGGCCGAGCTCGGAGGTGGCGATCAGCCGGGGTGCGTTGGCGCCTGCGGCGATGGCCGCGTAGGCCAGCAGGGCCTCCTGCTCCAGGGCCTGGCGCAGCGACTGCAGGCTGCGGCGCTGCGTGATGCCCCGCAGGGCGAGGCGCTGCCAGACCCGGTAGAAGAAGCCCTGCGCCTGCTGTTCGCGGTCGACGACGGTGACGTCGAGCGGCGGCCCGTCCTCCAGGGTGACGATGTAGCGGCGCCCCCGGTCGTGGTGCTCGGTGTCCTCCGGGTCCTCGGTGCGCAGGGCGGTCACCGGGTTGAAGCCCACGCGCCGCAGACCGGCGAGCAGATGCTGACCGGTCGGTCTCACGTTCGGCGAACCGACCGCGTAGAGCGTGCCGTAGGCCACGGTCCAGCCGATCAGCACCGTGGTGACGATGGAGAACGGCGTGGTGTAGCCGTTCACCAGCACGGCGAAGGCGTCCAGCAGCAGCACCGCCCACATGGCCACCCGCCAGCGCGGGCGGCGGGACATGCCGACGGCCGTCATGTAGGCGATCACGGGCGCCAGGTAGCCGTGCACCGGGTCGGTGACCCCGCCGGTCGGCGAGGTCTGGGTGAGCGCCTCACGGATCGAGGCGGGCGCGCCCTGGGCGACCCACAGGTCCGTGCCGAGCGAGACGCCGTGCGCGAGGACGGCGGCCAGCACGCCGTCGGCGATGCGCAGCCCGTCCCGCTTGATCAGCCGCTCGATGGCGAACGCGACGGGCACGATGAAGATGGCGATGTTGGCCGCGAGCCCCGCGAAGTTCGCGAGCAGCTGGGGCGCCCGGCCGGTGCTCTCGCCGATGTCCTTCTCGAGCCCGGCGGTGGTGAAGTGCGCGAAGGCGGCCAGGGCGAGCACGAGGGCGATGCCGAGGATGCCCAGGAAGAGCCGGACCAGGTCGGCGGGGCGGTGGACACGGGCGGGGAGCAGGGGCTCGTCGCCGGAGACCTTGTCGATGTGGACCTCGCCGCCTTCGTACGGGTACGAGCCGCCGTCCCCGGACGGGGGCAGCGCTCCGGGGACGCGGGCCTCGTCGCGAGGCTGCGCGCCCTGTTGCTCGTCCTTGTCTTCTTCTTGGTCTCGTATCACCAGTCACCGCCCGGAAGATGGTGGCATGGCCCGGCCGGGCAACGGGGCATCAGGGTGCATTTCGCGGGCGCGGACTCCGGATCGTACGCCCTGTGCTGCGGTACCGCACTCTGAGTGATCATCCGCCCGGGGCGTTGTCGGAGGGGTGCGGCAGGATGGGCCGGGTGAGCGAGCTTCCGGAGACCCTGCCCGAGTATGCCGAGCGGGTGCTGGCCGTGGCCGAGCTGATTCCGCCCGGCCGGGTGATGACGTACGGGGACGTCGCCGAGTGGCTCGGCGAGGGCGGGCCGCGCCAGGTGGGGCGGGTCATGGCGCTGTACGGGGGCGCGGTGCCGTGGTGGCGGGTCGTCCGCGCCGACGGGGTGCTGCTGCCCGGCCACGAGCTGCGCGCCCTCGGCCACTACCGGGCCGAGGGCACCCCGCTGCGCGAGGCGGGCCGGCGGGCCGAGGGGCACGTGCCGCGCCTGGCGATGGCCCGGGCGCGCTGGGACGGCGATGTGACTCCGCACACGTGAGCCGGGCCGCGCGGCGGGGCCGTGCGCGGCGTCCGCGGGCCCGCCGTCCCGGGGCAGCACCCGAACGGATGAGGCCGCGACGGGCGTGCGGAGGCTCCCCGGGCGCCCTGCGCCCCGGCGGCCTCCTGGCGTAGCGTCGAGGACCGCGTCGCACCCACCCCCGCAACACCTCCAGGACCGGCACCCCACGTGAGTCTCTCCCCGCCTTCCCGCTCACCGCATGCTCACCAGGCACGGCGGCCCGCCCAGGGCGCCTACCGTCTGGTGCGCACCCGGCCGGGACCCGTGGTTCCTCCTGAGCTGGACGCACGGCAGCGCGCCGTGGTTGACCACCGGGACGGGCCGCTGCTGGTGCTCGCCGGGCCGGGCACGGGGAAGACCACCACGCTCGTCGAGGCCGTGGCCGGGCGCGTGCGGCGCGGCACGGACCCGGAGCGGGTGCTCGTCCTGACCTTCGGCCGCAAGGCGGCCGTCGAACTGCGCGACCGGATGGCGGCCCGTATGGGCGGCGCCGCGGCCCCGCAGGCCACCACCCTCCACTCGTACTGCTACGCCCTCGTCCGCGCCCACCAGGACGCGGACCTCTTCGCCGACCCGCTGCGCCTGCTGTCCGGCCCCGAGCAGGACGTCGTCGTGCGCGAACTGCTCGCCGGCCAGGCCGGGCTGGAGCGCGCGGGCCGCGCCGCCGTGCGCTGGCCCGACGAGCTGCGCGCCTGCCTGACCACCCGCGGCTTCGCCGACGAGGTGCGCGCCGTCCTCGCCCGCAGTCGCGAACTCGGCCTGGGGCCCGGCACGCTGGGCGCCTTCGCCGCCCGGACCGGCCGCCCCGACTGGCGGGCCGCCGCCTCCTTCATGGCCGAATACCTGGACGTCCTCGACGCCTACGGGGTGCTCGACTACGCCGAACTCGTCCACCGCGCCGTGCTGCTCGCCGAGCGCCCGGAGACGGCCGCGGAGCTCGCCGGCCGCTACGACGCGGTCTTCGTCGACGAGTACCAGGACACCGACGCCTCCCAGGTGCGGCTGCTGCGCGCCCTCGCCGGCGGTGGCCGGAACCTGGTCGCGTTCGGCGACCCCGACCAGTCGATCTACGCCTTCCGCGGCGCCGACGTGGGCGGCATCCTCGACTTCCCCCGCACCTTCGCCCGCCCCGACGGCACCCCCGCCCCCGTCGAGGTCCTGACCGTCTCCCGCCGCTCCGGCGCGCACCTGCTCGCGGCCACCCGGCAGCTCACCCGCCGCATGCCGCTCACCCGCCTGCCCGCCGACGCCGTCCGCGCCCACCGCGAGCTCACCGCCGTCCGCCCCGGCGGCCGCGTGGAGGCGTACACGTACCCCACCCAGGGCGCCGAGACCGACAACATCGCCGACATCCTGCGCCGCGCCCACCTCGAAGACGGCGTCCCCTGGCAGGACATGGCCGTCCTGGTGCGGGCCGGCTCCCGCTCCCTGCCGTCCCTGCGCCGCGCCCTGACCTCCGCGGGCGTGCCGGTCGAGGTCGACGGCGACGACCTGCCCCTGCGGCACGAACCGGCCGTCGCCCCCCTGCTGACCGCCCTGCGCACGGTCGCCGAATCGGTCCTCCCTGCGGAGGAGGACGCCCCCTGGCTCGACGCCGAGACCGCCCTCGCCCTCCTCGCCTCCCCCCTCGGCGGCATGGACGCCGCCGACCTGCGCCGGCTCGGCCGCGCCCTGCGCGACGAGGAACGGGCCGCGGGCCGGGCCGTCCCCCGCCCTTCCGACGAGCTCGTCGCCGAAGCCCTCGCCGCCCCCGGACGCCTCGCCGCCCACGACCCCTTCTACGCCCGCGGCGCCCAGCGCCTGGCCGCCCTCCTGCAGAGCGCCCGCGAACTCCTCGCCGGCGGCGCCACCGCCGAGGACGCCCTGTGGGCCCTGTGGAACGGCACCCCCTGGCCGCAGCGCCTCGAACGCACCGCCCACGCCGGCGGCGCCGCCGGCCGCAACGCCGACCGCGATCTCGACGCGGTCTGCGCCCTGTTCGAGACCGCCGCCCGCGCCGAGGCCCGCACCGGCGGCCGCGGCGCCCTCAACCTCCTCGACGAGCTCGACGCCCAGGACATCGCCGCCGACACCCTCACCCGCCGTCCCGCCCGCCCCGACGCCGTGCGCCTGATGACCGCGCACCGCTCCAAGGGCCTGGAGTGGCGCCTCGTCGTCGTCGCCGGAGTGCAGGAAGGCCTCTGGCCCGACCTCCGCCGCCGCGGCTCGCTCCTGGAGGCCGACCGCATCGGCCGCGACGGCCTCGCCGAACCGCTCACCCCCGGCGCTCTGCTGGCCGAGGAGCGCCGCCTGTTCTACGTGGCCGCCACCCGCGCCCGCGACCGCCTGGTCGTCACCGCCGTCAAGGCCGCCGCCGAGGACGGCGACCAGCCCTCCCGCTTCCTCGCCGAACTCGGCACCACCCCCGTCGACGTCACCCAGCGGCCCCGCCGCCCCCTCGCCGTCGCCGCCCTCGTCGCCGAGCTGCGCGCCACCACCGTCGACCCCGCCGCCTCCGACGCCCTGCGCGCCGCCGCCGCCGAACGGCTCGCCCGGCTCGCCGCCCTGCGCGACGAGGAGGGCCGTCCGCTCGTCCCCGCCGCCCACCCCTACCGCTGGTGGGGCCTGGCCGAGGCCACCCACGGCGAGGTGCCGCTGCGCGACCCCGAGCGCCCCGTCGCCCTCTCCGGCTCCGCGCTCGGGCAGCTGGAGAACACCTGCTCGCTCCAGTGGTTCCTGGGCCGCGAGGTCAAGGCGGACGCCCCCGCCACCGCCGCCCAGGGCTTCGGCAACGTCGTGCACGTCCTCGCCGACGAGGTCGCCTCCGGCCGTACCCCCGCCGACCTCGCCGTCCTGATGGAACGGCTGGATTCCGTCTGGGACGCGCTCGCCTTCGACGCCCCCTGGAAGTCGCTCCAGGAGAAGGAGAACGCCCGCGCCGCCCTCGAACGCTTTCTGCGCTGGCACGTCCTGGAGCGGGGCGGCCGCCGCGCCGTCGCCACCGAGCACCCCTTCGACGTCACGCTCAAGGCCGACGACCACCTCGTCCGCATCCGCGGCTCCATGGACCGCGTCGAACGCGACCACCAGGGCCGCGCGTACGTCGTCGACTTCAAGACCGGCAAGGGCACGGCCTCCGCGGCCGACGTCGAGCGCCACCCCCAGCTCGCCGTCTACCAGCTGGCCGTCGAACAGGGCGCCGTGGACGAACTGTTCGACGGTGCACGGCCGGAGCCGGGGGGCGCCGAGCTCGTCCAGCTGCGCCAGGGCGCGGCGAAGAAGGACGGCGGCGAGGCCCTGCCCAAGGTGCAGGCCCAGGAGCCGCTGGGGGAGGGGGCGTGGATCGGCGACCTGCTGGCCGCCGCGGCCCGCCGCGTCCTCGAGGAACGGTTCTCCCCGCGCCCCGGCCAGCACTGCACCCACTGCACCTTCCGCGCCTCGTGCACGGCACGCCCGGAGGGCCGCCATGTCGTGGAGTGAGCAGGAAGCCGCCGGCCGGGGCCCGTTGTCAGTGGTCCCCGTTAGCGTTTCCGGCGTGACCCCGCGCCTGACCGACCCCGAGCAGCTCAAGGAGCTCCTCGGCATCCCCTTCACCCCGGAGCAGACGGCCTGCATCACCGCGCCGCCCGCCCCGCAGGTCATCGTGGCCGGAGCCGGCTCCGGCAAGACCACGGTGATGGCCGCGCGCGTGGTCTGGCTCGTCGGCACGGGCCAGGTCGCCCCCGAGCGGGTCCTCGGCCTGACCTTCACCAACAGGGCGGCCGGCGAGCTCGCCGAGCGCGTCCGCAAGGCCCTCGCCCAGGCCGGCATCACGGATGCGTACGACGACGACCCCGACCGGGCCGCGGGCGAGCCGCAGATCTCCACCTACCACGCCTTCGCCGGCCGGCTGCTGAAGGAACACGGCCTGCGCATCGGCCTGGAGCCCTCCGCCCGCCTCCTCGCCGACGCCACGCGGTACCAGCTCGCCGCCCGCGTCCTGCACTCCTCCCCGGGCCCCCACCCCGCCCTCACCCGCTCGTTCAGCGACCTCGTCGCCGACCTGCTGGCCCTCGACGCCGAGCTCAGCGAGCACCTCGTGCCGCCCGCCCGCCTGCACACCCACGACACGGAGCTGCTCGCCGCCCTGGAGGGCGCCCGGCTCACCAACGCCGACCTGCGCAAGGTCCCCGAGGCCGCCCGCGCCCGCCGCGAACTCCTCGGCCTGGTAAGGACGTACAGAGAGGAGAAGCGCCGCCGCGACCTGCTCGACTTCGGTGACCAGATCGCCCTCTCCGCCGAACTCGCCCTCGAACGGCCCGAGGTGGGCCGCATCCTGCGCGAGGAGTTCGCCGTCGTCCTCCTCGACGAGTACCAGGACACCTCTGTCGCCCAACGGCTACTGCTTGCGGGGCTGTTCGGCGGCGGCACCGGACACGCCGTGACCGCCGTCGGCGACCCCTGCCAGGCCATCTACGGCTGGCGCGGTGCCTCCGTCGCCAACCTCGACGACTTCCCGCGCCACTTCCCGCACGCCGACGGCAGCCCCGCCCGGCGCCACGCCCTCAGCGAGAACCGCCGCAGCGGCGGCCGCCTGCTCCGCCTCGCCAACGGCCTCGCCGCCGAACTCCGTACCCGGCACGAGGGCGTCGAGGCTCTGCGCCCCGCCCCCGGCGCCGAGCACGACGGCGTCGTCCGCTGCGCCCTGCTGCCCACCCACGCCGAGGAGCTGGACTGGCTCGCCGACTCCCTCGCCCACCTGGTGCGCACCGGCACCCCGCCCGGCGGGATCGCCGTCCTCTGCCGCACCGCCTCGGACTTCGCCCGCATCCAGGGCGCGCTCGTCGCGCGGGACGTGCCCGTCGAGGTCGTCGGCCTCTCCGGCCTGCTGCACCTGCCCGAGATCGCCGACCTCGTCGCCGTCTGCGAGGTGCTCCAGGACCCCACGGCCAACGCCTCCCTCGTCCGCCTGCTCACCGGCCCGCGCTGGCGCATCGGCCCCCGCGACCTGGCCCTGCTCGGCCGCCGCGCCCGCACCCTGGTGCCCTTCGGGTCCGCCGGGGCCGACCCGGAGCGGCGCCTCGCCGAGGCCGTCGAAGGCGTGGACCCGGCCGAGGCGATCTCGCTCGCCGACGCCCTCGACACCTTCCTCACCACCGGCGCCCCCGACGACGGTCTGCCCTTCTCGCCCGAGGCCCGCGTCCGCTTCGCCCGCCTCGCCGCCGAACTGCGCGACCTGCGGCGCTCGTTGGCCGATCCGCTGATGGACGTCCTCCACCGCGTCCTGGCCACCACGGGTCTGGAGGTCGAGCTCTCCGCCTCCCCGCACGCCCTGGCCGCCCGCCGCCGCGAGACGCTCACCCAGTTCCTGGACATCGCCGCCAGCTTCGCCGCCCTCGACGGCGAGACGACCCTGCTCGCCTTCCTGGGATTCCTGCGCACCTCCGTGCAGTACGAGAAGGGCCTGGACAGCTCGCTGCCCGGCGGCGAGAACACCGTCAAGATCCTCACCGCGCACAAGTCCAAGGGCCTGGAGTGGGACGTCGTGGCCGTCCCCGGACTCGTCGCCAAGCAGTTCCCCAGCGAGCAGGCCCGCGAGTCCTGGACGGCCCGGCCCAGGGCCCTGCCGCACGCCTTGCGCGGCGACGCGGACACCCTGCCCGGCGTGGACTCCTGGGACAGCAAGGGCCTGGCCTCCTTCAAGGCCGCCATGAAGGAGCACCAGCGCATCGAGGAACTCCGCCTGGGCTACGTCACGTTCACCCGCCCCCGCTCGCTCCTGCTCGCCTCGGGCCACTGGTGGGGCCCGGACCAGAAGCGCCCGCGGGGCCCGTCCGCGTTCCTGGAGGAGCTCCGCGCCCACTGCGAGGAGGGCCACGGCGAGATCGA
Organism: Streptomyces sp. AM25; assembly: GCF_058146165.1. Classification (NCBI taxonomy): domain Bacteria; kingdom Bacillati; phylum Actinomycetota; class Actinomycetes; order Kitasatosporales; family Streptomycetaceae; genus Streptomyces; species Streptomyces sp. AM25. Next base: position 147,534 of record NZ_JBKIWN010000008.1, read on the forward strand.
GGCCTGGGCCGACGCCCCCGGGGAGGGCGAGGAGAACCCGGCCCTGCAGGCCGCCGCGGCCGACCAGGTCTGGCCGCTCCCGCTGGACCCCGCGTCCCTGGCCCGTCGCCGGGCCGCGGCGGACGCGGTGACGGCCCACCTGGCCCGCCTGGAGGCGGAGCCGCAGCAGCCCGCGGCCGAACCCGCGTACGACCCGGACTGGCCCCCTCCGCCCGAGGACGACGAGCCCGACGAGTCCTTCCTCGGCGAGGACTGGGACGCCCTGCCCGCCGCCCGCCCGCACGTGCCGGCGCCCCGCCCCGCCGCGGACCCGCTCGCCCCCGAAGAGGCCCGCACCGCCGCCTCCTGGGACCGCGACCTCGACGCGCTCGCCGGCGAGCTCCGCCGCGCCCGCGCCACGGTCCGCGACGTCGCCCTGCCCGCGGCCCTCACCGCCACCCAGCTGATGCACCTGGCCGCCGACCCGGACGCCTTCGCCCGCGACCTGGCGCGCCCCATGCCCCGCGCCCCGCAGCCCGCAGCCCGCCGCGGCACCCGCTTCCACGCCTGGGTGGAGTCCCGCTTCGAGGCCGTCCCCCTGCCCCTCCACGACCCGGACGAGCTGCCGGGCGGGGAGGACGGCACGGAGATCGCCGACGAGCGCGACCTGGCCGCGCTCAAGGAGGCCTTCGAGCGCACCCCCTACGCCCGCCGCGTCCCGCACCGCGTCGAGGTGCCCTTCCAGCTCACCCTCGCGGGCCGGCCGGTCCGCGGCAGGATCGACGCCGTCTACCGCAGCCCGGACGGCGAGGGCTACGAGATCGTCGACTGGAAGACCGCCCGCGACCGGACGGCGGCCGACCCCCTCCAGCTGGCGATCTACCGTCTGGCCTGGGCGGAACGCTGCGGTCTGCCCCTCTCCGCCGTCACCGCGGCCTTCGTCCACGTCCGCGACGGCGAGACCGTCCGCCCCGCGGACCTGCCGGACCGGGCGGCGCTGGAGCGCATCCTCCTCGGCACGGAACCGGGGGAGGGATCATGACGGAACCCGGTCCCGGTCACACCCCGTGTCCGGCTAGGCTCGACGTCATGAGCAACACCCCGGACAGCGCCGTCCGCACGTACATCGAAGGCCACCGCGCCGCGTTCCTCGACGACCTCGTCGAGTGGCTGCGCATCCCCTCCGTGTCCGCGGACCCCGGCCGTGCGTCCGACGTGCGCCGCAGTGCCGAGTGGCTGCAGGCGAAGCTCAAGGAGACCGGCTTCCCGACCGCCGAGGTCTGGGAGACGGCCGGCGCCCCGGCGGTCTTCGCCGAGTGGCCCTCCGGGGAGGCCGACGCACCGACCGTCCTGGTCTACGGCCACCACGACGTCCAGCCCGCCGCCCGCGAGGACGGCTGGCACACCGAGCCGTTCGAGCCGGTCATGAAGGACGGCCGGCTGTACGCGCGCGGCGCGGCCGACGACAAGGGCCAGGTCTTCTTCCACACCCTGGGCGTCCGGGCCCACCTCGCGGCCACCGGCCGCACGGCCCCGGCGGTCAATCTCAAGCTGCTGATCGAGGGCGAGGAGGAGTCCGGCTCGCCGCACTTCCCCGCTCTCGTGCGCGCGCACGCGGACCGCCTCGCCTGCGACGCGGTGATCGTCTCCGACACCGGCATGTGGTCCGCGGACACCCCGACCGTATGCACGGGCATGCGCGGGCTCACCGACTGCCAGATCGACCTGTACGGCCCCGACCAGGACATCCACTCGGGCTCGTTCGGCGGCGCAGTGCCCAACCCGGCCATGGAGGCCGCCCGCCTGGCCGCCGCGCTCCACGACGAGCAGCACCGCGTGACGATCCCCGGCTTCTACGACGGCATAGCCGAACTGACCGACGCCGAGCGCGAACTCTTCGCGGAACTGCCCTTCGACGAGCAGCAGTGGCTGCGCACGGCCCACTCGCACGGCACCCTCGGCGAGGCCGGCTACAGCACCCTGGAGCGCATCTGGGCCCGGCCCACCGCCGAGGTCAACGGCATCGGCGGCGGCTATCAGGGCCCCGGCGGCAAGACCATCGTCCCCTCCTCCGCCCAGCTGAAGCTCTCCTTCCGGCTCGTCGCCGGGCAGGACGCCGAGCTCATCGAGCGGTCCCTGGGCGCCTGGGTGGCGGAGCGGCTGCCCGAGGGCGTCCGTCACGAGGTGACGTTCTGGGGCGCGACGCGCCCCTGCCTGACCCCGCTGGACCACCCGGCGCTGCAGGCGGTCGTCCGGGCCATGGGCAAGGCCTTCGGGCAGAAGATCCGCTTCACACGGGAGGGCGGCTCGGGCCCCGCCGCCGATCTGCAGGACGTGCTCGGCGCGCCCGTGCTGTTTCTCGGCATCTCGGTGCCGTCGGACGGCTGGCACGCGCCGAACGAGAAGGTCGAGCTGGATCTCCTCATGAAGGGCGTCGAGACCGCCGCCCATCTGTGGGGCGAGCTCGCCGCGACCGGGCGCCCCGGCCGGGACTGACCGGCCGATCCGGAGCCGCGCCCATGACGCACCATCATCACCATTCGCAGGGGGAGTTGGAAGCAGCCGTGACCACCTGGACCGACCTCGCAGCAACCCGGCCCATCACGCTCAGCGACACGAGCGGCATCGACCGCGCCGCGCACCACCGCCTGGACGAGGCGTGGCTGTCCGCGGCGTGGAGCCACCCCTCGACCCGGGTCTTCGTGGTCTCCGGCGGGCAGGCGCTGATCGACGACACCCCCGACGGCCGCACCGAGCTGGTGATGACCCCCGCCTTCGAGGCGCCCGTCACCGAGACGCACCGCTACTTCCTGGGCCAGGACGCCGACGGCGTCGCCTACTTCGCCCTGCAGAAGGACGCCCTGCCGGGCCGGATGGACCAGTCGGCGCGACCCGCCGGGCTGCGCGAGGCGGGGCTGCTGCTCTCGCCGCGCGACGCGGGCCTGATGGTGCACGCGGTGGCCCTGGAGAACTGGCAGCGGCTGCACCGCTTCTGCTCCCGCTGCGGCGAGCGCACGGTGATCGCGGCCGCCGGGCACATCCGCCGCTGCCCGGCCTGCGGCGCCGAGCACTACCCGCGCACCGACCCGGCCGTGATCATGCTGGTGACGGACGAGAAGGACCGGGCCCTGCTGGGCCGGCAGATGCACTGGCCCGAGGGCCGCTTCTCGACGCTCGCGGGCTTCGTCGAGCCGGGCGAGTCCATCGAGCAGGCCGTGCGCCGCGAGGTCTCCGAGGAGGCCGGCGTCGTGGTGGGCGACGTGGAGTACGTCGCCAGCCAGCCCTGGCCGTTCCCGTCCAGTCTGATGCTGGGCTTCATGGCCCGCGCCACGTCCTCGGACATCCAGGTGGACGGCGAGGAGATCCACGAGGCGCGCTGGTTCTCGCGGGACGAGCTGCGGGCCGCCTTCGCCTCGGGCGAGGTCCTGCCGCCCACGGGCATTTCCATCGCGGCCCGGCTGATCGAACTCTGGTTCGGCGAGCCGCTGCCTGCAAGCTGAATATCGCCTTCCAGTACATCCGACGACGCAATTCCCGCACCGGATATCGGATACCGGTGCGGGGGAGGACGTCATCCGGCCAGCAGGCCCTCGCCAAACCGGTGCACACCGGGCGAACGGGACGTCAACTGGCCGGATTATTGCCTTGCTTGCGTGCTTTCCATTCCTGTTTACTGTGCGCAGTTCGACTGCTCAGCTGCCCCGGAATAGCCGGAATAGGGAGTTTCGCATGTCTGAGAACTACACCGCCGAAGAGTTCGACGAGCTGGACGACCTCCAGGTCATCGAATCCACCGAACTGAAGGTGGGCGGCGCATTCCACGCCTTCCGCTTCAGGTCCCTCGTCGAGGCCACTCCCGAGGACTAGCGCGCACCGTCGCGTGGAGCCGGAGGAATCCGGCTCCACGCGACGTCGGCCGCATCATGGAAATCCGCACGGAAATCCGGAACTCCACGAAGTCCTGGGGGCGTGCACACCCATGGGAGACACCGCTCCCGCGGACGCGGTCCTTCTCTTCCCGCCGCAGACCGAAGCACGGCTCTTCCCTTATCTGAGCCTCCCGTACCTCACCGGCCATCTGCGCGCACAGGGCCGGACCGTCCACCAGGAAGACCTCAATCTCGGCCTCTTCCACGAACTCCTGCAGTACGGGCCCCTGACGGCCGCGCGCGAGCGCCACCGGGGCCGCCCCGGAATGCGCCACTGGTACCGCGCCGCAATGGCCGCGACGGCCTGCGAGCACCTGCCGGAACTGCGCAGCCACGTGCTCACCAAACAGGGTGCGGGCACCCTCGGGCCCGCCCGGGCGGTGCGCCTGGCCAACCAGGCCGTCGAGACCGTCCTGGAGGACTCCTTCCTCACGCGCCCCTGGCCGAGCCTGCACGCACTGGACGCGGAGGTCGCACGGCTCTCGGCGCTCTCGGCACAGGACACCGCGGCGCTCGACCCGCCCACCGCCACGCTCCGGCGCCTCCTGGAACGCACCCTCGCCGCCACCCGGCCGCGCCTGGTCGGCCTGTCCGTCGCCTTCTTCAGCCAGCTCGCGCCCGCACTGCTGATCGCCGCCTGGGTGCGCGCCCTGCAACCGCAGGCCCAGGTGTGGCTCGGCGGCCAGCAGGTGATGCTGCGCAGCGCCGAACTCCTCGGTCTGGACTCCGTCCGGCACGGCGTCGACGCCCTGTGCACCGCCGCCGGCGAGGAGCCGCTCGCGGCAGGGCTCGACGCGCTGGACGGCACGGCGGCCGCGGGCGACGTCCCAGGAGCCCTGTGGACCGCGGCCGGACCGGAAGCCGCTTCCCGGCCCGTACGCATGACCTTCCGCGACACCGGGTCACCGGACTTCGCCGGCCTTCCGGTGCATTCCTACGTGGCGGAGGACTTCCAGCTGGCCATCGTCTCCTGCGTCGGCTGCTATTGGGGACGCTGCGTCTTCTGCTCGTACGGGAACAGGTCCCTGCCCAAAGGGGCGTATCAGCAGGGAACTCCTGCGCAGATCGCCGACTCCGTGGAATCCGTCGTGCGCCGGCACGGCGTGGACTTCGTGGCCGTCGTCGACGAGAACACCAATCTGCGGCTGATCGTGCAAGCCATGCGCGAAGTCCGCCGCCGCGGCATCCGGGTCACCTTCAGCACACGCAACCGACTCGAATCCGTCCTCCTCGACGAGGAGTTCTGCCGGGAGTTGTCGGCGCTCGGATGCATTCTCATGAGCGTCGGATACGAGACGAATGCACAGCGCCTGCTCGACCTCATGGACAAAGGCGTCGTATCCGCCGACTACCAGCGCATCATCGACAACGTCACCGGCGCCGGCATCAATCTCCGGCTGTCGGTCATGGGCGGCCTCTTCGACGAGACCGAGGACGAGGCGAAGGCGTCGCGGGAATTCCTCCGGGCCAACGAGACGAAGATCGGCATCGACGTCCTGCAGCTCATGGTCGCGGAACCCGGGACGCTCCTCGCCGCCGACGCCGGACGCTACGGCCTCGCCCTCGACCGCACGGGCGCCCTCGGCGCCAACCCCGAACTCAACTACCTGGGCGGCAGGCACGGTTACCCGCTGACCGCCGCCGACGGACCCGGCCGCACCGCCTCCCTGCAACGGCTGACGGACACCTTCCAGGCCGTCCGCCCGCAGGGGAACGACTCCCTGCCCCCGCACCAGCGGCGCAGCCGGACGCACGGCCCGGTCCGGCACGCCCGGCTGCGCCCCTGGGTGCGCCCGGTGCCCGCGGCCGCGGCGGAGGGAGCCGGCGCCGGTGCCCTCCTGCTCTCCGACCTCGTCTGGCAGCAGATCTTCGCCCTTCCCCGGGACCACGTCGCCGCCGGGGAGGACGCGCACACGCTCACGGCCCGCTCCGACCGCGGAGCGCGTCTGCTGGGACGCCTGGTGGCCGCCGACGCCGCCGAGAGCGTCCCCCTCGCCCTAGGGAGCCCGGCATGACCACCGCCGCACCGCCCACCACCCGCCCCCGCCCCCGCACCCGGCTCGGCCTGGGCGTCGGCATGGACCTGCCCTGGGGTGCGCGGACCGGCTTCCGCGAGACGGACGACGGCGGCGACGTCACCCCCCGCGTCCGCGCCTTCCTCGGGCGCCACGCCGGCGACTTCGCCTACTCCTTCTTCGCCTTCCAGCCCCGCCACCGGGCCCGCCTGCGCACCGCCGACTACGTCACCGCCTACGACCGGCTCTACGCCGCCATGCCCGGCCTGCGCACCCGCGCCTTCCACCACACCCTGCTCAACATGGGCACCCCCGAGGCCTACGACCGGCGCCCGGCCGCGGAGTTCGCCAACGCCCTGCACGCGCGCTACGGCTTCTCCTGGGTCGTCGAGGACCTGGGCATCTGGAGCCTGCAGGGGCGGCCGCTGCCGTACCCCCTGCCGCCCGTCCTCACCGAGGAAGGGCTCCACCTGGCCACGGCCAACGCCCGGCAGGCCCGCGACCTGCTCGTACCGCCCCTGCACGTCGAGTTCCCCGGCTTCACCGAGGGCGGCTCGTTCGTCCTGGGCGACCTCGACGGCTTCGACTACTTCCGCCGCCTGGCCGAGGACGCCGACGTCCACGTCACCCTCGACGTTGGCCACGTCCTCAGCTACCAGTGGCTCAAGGGCCGTACCGGACAGGCCATGTTCGATGAACTGGAACGGCTGCCCCTCGACCGCTGCCGCGAACTGCACCTGTCCGGCTGCCAGATCGTCAAGGGAAGGTTCCGCGACCTCCACCACGGCGTCCTCCTCGACGAACAGATCGAACTCACCCGTCACTTGCTGCCGCGCTGCCCCAACCTCCTCGGCGTGACCTACGAGGACCCCGTCTACGGCGAGGATGGCGAACTCGTCGAGAAATCGCGCCGCAACTATGCACGGCTGCGCGACCTGGTGACCGCATGGGCCGCCCCGGCGCCCGGGCCCGTCCGGGACACCCCGTGACACCACCCGCCGCCGGACTCACCGGACCCGAACTGACCGCCCTGCTGGCGCGCCTGCTCACCGACGACGACTACCGCGAACGCCTCGCCGCCCACGGCCCCGCCGCCGTCGCCGGCAGCACCGCGGAACTCGCCTGCCTGAGCACCGTCGACCACGGTGAACTCGCCTTCACCGCACGCCGCTTCCGCACCGACCTGTGGCACGGCGACGGAGCCGGCGGCATCGCCGACACCTTCCCGCGCTCCGTCGCCCTCCTCGCCGACAGCGGATGGCCCAGGGAGCGCCTGGTCCGCGAGTTCCTCGCCTCGCCCCGGTTCGCCGGCTTCCGGGCCCTGCCCTTCACCGGCGAAGGCGTCTCGCTGGAAGAGGCCTTCGCCGGCTACGCCATGGACCTGCCCTGCGCGGCACCGGACGGCGAGGACACCGTGGCCCAGGACCTCTGGTACACGCTCCAGCACGAGATGCTCCTGGCGCTCCTCACCGCGCTCGTCCACGAACGGCCGGTCTCCTTCCGGACGGACGTGCCCGGCATCCTGCCCACCGACCACGGACACGCCACCGTACGGACCTGCCCGGCCCGGCTGCCCGCCCGCTGGGGCGCATCGGCCGCAGCGGATCCGGGCAGGGGAAGCGTGACCTGCCTGTACGTGTGCACATCCCGGGCCATGGCCTTCGGTCCCGTCTCCCGGCGGATCGCCGACGCCCTGCTCCGGCCCGACGGACCCGAAGCGGAACGAGCCAGGCAGGCACTGCGGAGGCGAGGAATCTGGTGACGACGGCCAGTACGACGACACTCGACGACACCCGCGAAGGACTGACCGTGGTGCCGGAACACGGCCACGTCCTCCCGGTCTGGGACGTCCGGGGGTTCAGCGACGAACACCTGCTCTTCTTCGACCGGCACCTGGACCTCAAACACGTGCCCGCGGAGGACTGCCGGGCCCTCGCCGCGCTGCGCGGCCGCCCCCGCGAACTCGCCGCCGCCTGCCGCCGCCTGCCGTTCCGCGAACCGGGCCGGGGCCGCTACGGGCTCGACGACTTCCTCTACCCCGCGCTCGCCGGAGGCTGGCTCTCCTCCGTGTGCTGGGTCGTCCCCGGCGAGGCGGGCCGGAATCCCGCAGCGGCTCTGCTGGGCGCACTCAGCCTGGTGCCCCACGTCGGTCACCGGGTGATCGAGACGTTCACCCGCGAACCGTGGGGCGTCCGCGCCGAACTGCCCGTCGGCACCCTCGCCTGCACCGGCCTGCACGCGCTCGGCCCCGAGGTGCTGGACGGCATCACCGCCGTGGAAGTCGACTTTGACTACTTCGTCGACAGCGACGGGCGCGCCGACCACACCGTCGCCGAAGCGATGACACAACTGGGGCCGTGGGCCGCGAAGATGCGCAGCTGGAGCGGATCACTGAGCGTCTCCAGCGGCTTCGTCCCCGCCGACTGCGGCACCGCCCTCGCCGCACAACTGGCACAGGAACTGGGCATGCCCCTGCGGACACCCGCCGCAGAAGTGTTCACCGGCACTCCGGACAGCCCCGTACCGGAACGCTCGCTGGCCGCCGCCGCCCGCGGCACCCGCCTCGACCCTGCGGAGACGGAACGGCTGTGGGACGAGGAACTCGCCCCCCTGGGAGCCGAGGGCCTCACCCTGCGCGCCGTCCTCGACGCCCGGTCGGGACGCATCGACGAGGCCCTCACGGCCGTCCACCGCGCCCGGCAGCACGGCGGGCGCGCCACCTGGGCCGCCTACGTCACCGGACTCGCGGCCATGCACGCACGCCAACACGCCACCGCACTCGAACTGTTCGACCTGTGCACCGAGACCGTCTCCGACACCCTGGACGCCCACGCCGGCATCCTGGGCGTGATCTGCGCCCTGCGCCTGGGCCGCACCACCGAGGGCGTGCAACGGGCACGACGCGCCCTGGAGACCACCCCGCTGCACCGCGACCTGCCCGGCCTGCTGGCCCTGGCCGGCCGCCGCAGCGGGGACGGCGGCGCCGAACGCGACGCGCGGCAGCACGCCGACGTCCTCGCGGGGGTGTGGGGTGCCTGACTTCCTGCCCGGCATGAGCCGGGAGACGTTCTTCGCCGCACACTTCCGCCGCACCCCCTTCGTCCTGCGCGGCGCCGCCCGTACACTCCTCGAACCGCCCCTGACCGTCGCCGAGTTCGAGGAGATCCGGGCCCGCATGGCGCGCGAGCACCCCGTACAGGTCGTCGAACGCCCCGGCGAGGCCCGGTTCGTGCGCGTGACGGACCTCGCCTCGCCCCGCCTGGCCGCGGTCAGCGACACCGTCCGGCACGCCCTGGACTGGCCGAACGTGTGGTGCGACGCAGTGCGCACACTCGCCCCCTCGGGCATCGGCTGCCACTTCGACGACAGCGACAACCTGGTGCTGCAACAGGAGGGCACCAAACGCTGGCAGCTCGCCCCGCCCTCCGGCCTGCCCGAGGACTCCCTGCGCCGCCGCATGACCGGCGACCACACCGTCGGCACCGCCTACATGCCCGACGACGCCCTCGAATTCGTCCTCGAACCCGGGGACGTGCTCTACCTACCGGTGTTTTGGAGCCACTGGGGCGTCAGCGACGGCCCCTCCCTGAGCATCAGCATCGCCCTCAACTCCGCCAATGCGCTGCAGTCCGTACTGCCCCTGCTCGAAGAGGAGTTGGCGGCGCACCGCGCGTGGTGGCAGCCCCTGGACCCCGGCGAACCCGACCTCGACGCCCTCTGGCAGGCCCTCGACGACCCCGCACTCCGGCACCGCATCGGCGCGGCCCTGCGTGCACGCCACCACGCCGGCGTGCACCACGGGCTGCACGCCCCCCGCACCCGGCCGGACGCCGAACGGGACGACTCCGGAGGGGAACCGCTCGCCGTCCCCCTCCGCGGCCCGCTGCGCGACCTGCTCCGCCGCACCCCGGACCTGCCCGACGCCCGCGCCCTGCTGGCCGCACCCGTCTCCGGCACGCTGTGGGCAGACGCGCGCCGGGAACACGCCCGGCACGTCCTCCTCCGCGTCCTGCGCCTGCTGCGGCACCGCAGCAGCCACTGGGGCGGACAGCCCGACACGCTGCGCACCGCGCAGACGATCACCGACCTGCTGTCGGCCGCCGAGGAGACGGAACTCCTCGCCCTGGGCCGCCACCCCGTCCTCCTGGGCGCGGTCCGCCGCGCCGAACGCGAGGCCGCCGCCGACTACTGGGAGCCCGCCGACACCTTCGTCCCGCAGGTCGCCTCCGCCGTCCTCGGCATCGCCGCCCGCCATCCCGAGGTCGCCGTCGGCCGGCCGCTGACCGCGGCCCCCTCGGAACCCCACGGCATCGCCGTGCTCCTGCCCGGCGAACGCTGGACCGTCCCCGCCGCCCTCGGCGAGACCACCGCCGTGCGGTTCGACCCCCAGGACGGCACCCCCGAACTGCGCACGGCCGACGGCACATGGCGGCGGCCCACCGTGGCACCGCTCGCCACCGCCGGCCCCTCGGCACTGCACCTGCTGACCCACCACGCCTGGTGGCAGACTGCCGAACAGCTCGGCATCTCCTGGCACTGCGGCCGCCTGCCGCAACAGGACGCAGATGTGGCAGCGGACGCCGTCGCCCTGCTCGCCGACCACTGGCCCGCCGCCCTGGCCGCCGCCGAAGCCCACCTGCTGCTCTTCGCCGGACCCGCACCGGCCGAACGGCTCGCCCTGACGGCAGCAGGGACGGCACCGGCCCCGGAGGCCGCGGCCGCAGGCCTGGTCACCGTCCTGGCCCGGGCCCAGTGGCGGATCGTCACCGACCTGTACCCGCTGCCCGAAGGACTCCCGCCGCTGTCCTCCCCCTGGGACGGCAGCTCGCGGCCCGCGTCCTGGGTGTACGGGCAACTCCACGCCGCCCGCCTCCAGGGCGAGTTCTGCCGGAGCCTGCCCGCGCCCGCGCCGTGGACGGACGCGGTCCTGGCCGACGCGGCCCGCGCGGCCGACCGGCTGGGAAACCCCGGGGACTTCGCCCTCGCCGACGCCCACCAGCAGGACACGGACCTCACACCGACAGGGAGCACGCCGCCCCGATGAAGCCCGCCGCAACCCCCGCCGACGCCGGATCCTGGCGCAGAGTCCTGCGCGAACCCGCCTTCGCCCGGGTGTGGATCAGCCAGCTGACGAGCTCGCTCGGCGACCAGGTCTTCCCCTTCGCCATCGCCACCTCGGTACTCGTCGACGACGGCAGCGTCACCGGCTTCGGCACCGTGCTCGCCGCCCGCGCCCTCGGCATGGCCGTCTGCGTCCTCATCGGGGGCGTGGTGGCCGACCGCTTCCGGCGCACCAGGATCATGGCGGGGGTCGACGTCCTGCGCACCGTGGTCGTGGCCGGGGCCGCCCTGGCCGCCGTGGGCGCGCCGACCTGGGTCCTGGCGCTGCTGGTGCTGCTGGTCGGCGCGGGGGAGGCCTTCTTCGACCCGGCCTACGAGTCCCTGCTGCCCCGGCTCGTGCCCGAGCAGCAGCTCGAGGCCGCCAACTCCCTGGCCACCGCGACCCAGCGGACGGTGGGCATCCTCGGCCCCACCCTCGCGGGCGCCGCGGTGGCGGTGACCGGGGCCCGCAGCGCCCTGCTCTTCGACGCGGCCACCTTCGCGGTCAGCGCGGCCCTCCTCGTCGGGGTGAAGGAGACCGCGCCCGGGAAGCCGGGGGAGCGGCCGGGGCTCCGCGTGGGCTCCCTGCTCCGCGAGATCGCCGAGGGAGTGCGTGCCGCCCGGTCCCGGCCCTGGGTGTGGGCGGTGCTGCTGATGTCCGTGTTCCACATGATGACCACGGTCCCGGCCTGGTTCGTCCTGCTGCCGGAACGGATGCTCAAGTCGGACACGGACACCGTGGCCTACGGCGTGGTGATGGCGGCCTTCTCGGCCGGGGCCCTGACCGGCGGGATCCTCGTCCGCAAGGGCATCATCGGACACCCCGGCACGGTGGCCCTGCTCGCCCAACTGCCGTTCGGGCTGGCCGTGGGACTGCTGGGCGTGACACGGTCACTGCCGCTGCTCGCGGTCGCTGCGATCCCCGCGGGGGCGGGCCTGGCCGCGTTCCAGGTGCTGTGGATGAGCGCCCTGCAACGGCACATCCCCGACGAACTGCTCGGCCGCATCATGTCGTTGGACTGGCTGGCCTCCACCGCGGCCGCACCCGTCGGCTACGCGCTCGTCGGCCTTTCGCTCGCCCATGTGCCCCTCTGGTCCGTCACCCTGAGCGCAGCAGTGCTCTTCACGCTGAGCACCGTCGCCCCGCTCCTCGTCGCGGGAGTACGGGAATTCGGCGGACGCACCACCGGCCCGGACCGCACACCGGCGGCACGCAGCGAGCCGGAGGCGGCATGACGGCACACGGTGACGGGCGAGCGGACGAAACGGCGCACCGCACGGTCACGGTGACCGGCAGCAGCGTCACTGAAAGAGCCGCCGGACGTTACGACGACGTCCCGCTCCTCGCCACTGGACGGTTGAACGAGCTGGCGCGCGAACTGCGCAGTGCCGTCCTGCTGTTGACCGTCCGGGCCGACGTGACGGACGCGTCTGTGGCCGTCCGGATGACGAGCCGGTGGGAGTGCCGCACGCCACCTGGCAGCGATCCGGTGCAACGGACCCGGCTGGAGGCCGTGACCGAGATCCGCGTGCCGCGCGACGGCCGGACCGTGCCCGTGGTGTGGCAGTGGGCGGGCCCCGACCCCCTGGCCGCCCTACGGTCCGCGGCCGCGCACGTGACGGGCGAGATCCGGGCGGCGGCGACCGCCCTCCCGCTGTCCGGCCCGTTCACCGGGGACGTCGTCCTGGCCCCCGAGACTGCGGTGCACTTCGCCCACGAAACCCTCGGCCACAGCCTGGAGGCCGACAACTACCGCGACTACGCGTCCGGTTCGGGACTGCGGCTCGGCCTGCGCATCTCCACCGAGGCCCTCAGCGTGACGGACGGCCCCCGCCCCGGCGAACTGGAGAGCACCTACCGGACCGACGACGAGGGACACCCGGCGGCCCTCACCCGTCTGGTGACCGGTGGCGTGGTGACGGGAGTGATGACGGACGCCGCCCAGGCGTCCCTGCAGCGACTGCCCCGGACCGGCAACGGCCGCCGCTCCTTCGGCACCGGACCGGCACAGCCGAGGATGTCCGCCCTCTCCGTGGCAGCCGGCGGAACACCGGCCGACAGCATGATCCGGTCCGTCCGCCGCGGACTGTACTGCCGCGGGGCCTGGGGCGGCGGCTCGGTCGAGGAACTGTTCGTGATCCGGCCGGCCTACGCGGAGTGGATCGAGGACGGGGAACTCACCGGGACCCTCGTCCGCCGGCTGGACATCAAGGGGGACAAGACGGCCGCCCTGCGCGCCCTGCGGCAGATCGGCGACGACGTGGCCTTCTTCAACCCCGTCACGGGCTGCGGCAAGAACGGCCAGGAACTGCCGGTCGGCGTCGCAAGCCCCTCCCTCGCCTGCGAAGGCCTGACCGCCGTACCCGTGCCGGGCCCCCGCCCGCGGCGGGACGGCCCGGCACCCGGCTGACCACTCGGACCCGAACCGCTCGGCCCGGATCGGACCCGAACCGCTCGGATCAGACGCCCAGGGTCTGCTTGACCTGCGCCAGGGACGGGTTGGTGAGCGTCGTACCGTTCGGGAAGAGCACGGTCGGGACGGTCTGGTTGCCCCCGTTGGCCTTCTCCACGAAGGCTGCCGCCTCCGGGTCGAGCTCGATGTTCACCTCGGTGTACGCGATTCCCTCGCGGTCCATCTGGCCCTTCAGGCGGCGGCAGTAGCCGCACCAGGTGGTGCTGTACATCGTCACGGCGGACATCGGGGCTCCTTAGGGGGTGGGTGATGCTCCGCGGGGTAGAACGTGCGTCCGCCCCGGGGCATTCCCGCCAGGGCCACTTCCGTCGACTCCCGCATTAATACGACCGCACGGCCCCGCCTGTGGACAACATTCCCGGTCGCCTCCGGGGACCTGGCAGCATGGCGGGGTGACAGCAGCAACGCACTCCTCCCTCTTCCCGCAGGTGCCGGCCTCCGCCGACGCGGTGCTCGACGGGCTCGACCCCGAGCAGCGCGAGGTGGCCACGGCCCTGAGCGGGCCGGTGTGCGTCCTGGCCGGAGCCGGCACGGGCAAGACCCGGGCGATCACCCACCGGATCGCCTACGGCGTCCGCTCCGGAGTCCTCCAGCCCGCCAGTGTGCTCGCCGTCACCTTCACCAACCGCGCCGCGGGGGAGATGCGCGGTCGGCTGCGCCAGCTCGGCGCCGGCGGCGTCCAGGCCCGCACCTTCCACTCGGCGGCCCTGCGCCAGCTGCAGTACTTCTGGCCGAAGGCCGTCGGCGGCGAGCTGCCGCGGCTCGTCGAGCGCAAGATCCAGGTCGTCGCCGAGGCCGCCGCCCGCTGCCGCATCCGCCTCGACCGCAACGAGCTGCGCGACGTGACGGCCGAGATCGAATGGGCGAAGGTCACCCAGACCGTCCCCGAGGACTATCCGGCCGCCGCCGCCAAAGCCGGCCGCGAGGTCCCGCGCGACCCGGCCGAGACCGCCCGCGTCTACGGGATGTACGAGCAGCTCAAGCGCGACCGCGGAGTGATCGACTTCGAGGACGTCCTGCTCCTCGCCGTCGGCGTCCTCCAGGACCGCCACGACATCGCCGAAACCGTCCGCCGCCAGTACCAGCACTTCGTCGTCGACGAGTACCAGGACGTCAGCCCCCTCCAACAGAGGCTGCTGGAGCTGTGGCTGGGCGACCGCGACAACCTCTGCGTCGTCGGCGACGCCAGCCAGACCATCTACTCCTTCACCGGCGCCACCCCCGACCACCTGCTCAACTTCCGCACCCGCCACCCGCAGGCGACGGTCGTCAGGCTCGTCCGCGACTACCGCTCCACCCCGCAGGTGGTCCACCTGGCCAACGGTCTGCTCTCCCAGGCCCGCGGCAGGGCCGCCGAGCACCGGCTGGAGCTGGTCTCCCAACGCCCGCCCGGTCCCGAGCCGCGCTACGCCGAGTTCGCCGACGAGCCCGCCGAGGCCGAGGGCACCGCCCGCCGCATCCGCGAACTCCTCGACTCCGGCGTGCCCGCGAGCGAGATCGCCGTCCTCTACCGGATCAACGCCCAGTCCGAGGTCTACGAGCAGGCCCTCGCCGACGCCGGGATCCCCTACCAGCTGCGCGGCGCCGAGCGGTTCTTCGAGCGCCCCGAGGTCCGCGAGGCCGGGCTGCTGCTGCGCGGCGCCGCCCGCGCCGGCAGCCACGCCGACCCCCAGCTCGCCGACGCCGACGACCTCCCCTCCCAGGTGCGCGCCGTGCTGGGCACCCGTGGCTGGACGCCCGAGCCGCCCGCCGGATCCGGCGCCGTGCGCGACCGCTGGGAGTCCCTGGCCGCCCTGGTGCGGCTCGCCGAGGACTTCGCCCGGGCCCGGCCGCAGGCCACCCTCGCCGATCTCGTCGCCGAACTCGACGAGCGGGCGAGCGCCCAGCACGCGCCCACCGTCGAAGGTGTGACGCTCGCCTCACTCCACGCTGCCAAGGGCCTCGAGTGGGACGCCGTCTTCCTGGTCGGCCTCACCGAGGGCATGCTGCCCATCACCTACGCCAAGACCGACGAGCAGATCGAGGAGGAGCGCCGCCTGCTCTACGTCGGCGTCACCCGGGCCCGGCTGCACCTCACCCTGTCGTGGGCGCTCTCCCGGACCCCCGGCGGCCGCCCCTCGCGCCGTCCCAGCCGCTTCCTCAACGGGCTGCGGCCGGGCTCCGCCGCGCCCCGCCCGGGCTCGGCGGCCGCCGCCGTGGCCCAGGGCGGCATCGAGCGCGGCGACCGGCGCAGACGCCGCGGGCCCGCGCGCTGCAGGGTCTGCGGGCGCACGCTGACGGACGCGGGCGAGATCAAGCTGATGCGCTGCGAGGACTGCCCCTCGGAGCTGGACGAGGCGCTCTACGAGCGGCTGCGCGACTGGCGGGCCGAGCAGGCCCGGCAGCTGGGCCAGCCCGCCTTCTGCATCTTCACGGACAAGACCCTGCTCGCGATCGCCGAGGCCGTCCCGGGAACCGAAGCCGAGCTGGCGTGCATCTCAGGTGTCGGAGGGCGCAAGCTGGACAGGTTCGGCGCCGAGGTCCTGGCCCTGTGCGCGGGGGCGGAACCGACGTCGCAGAACTCCCCGGAAAAATAGTTTGCGCGCGCGGAGGGCATACCCATAGCCTTCCGAGCAGGGAAACAGCGGTTCTTCCGAGAGCTGCTGTGTCCGTGCTGTACTTGCAGAACCGAAACCGAAGAGCCGGACCGGATCACCCCGGTCCCCCGAGACGCCGAGAGGAGGCGGAGAAGATGATCAGCTTTATTGCAGGCAACAAAATGACCGATCGCCGAATCGGCTCCGCCAGCATGCTCGGCTTCACCGCCGATTCCTTCCGGGGCACCGGTGTGTCCGCTGGCGTCCCGGTCTTCCTCGAAGAGCGACCGACCCAGGCGTCTGCGGTAGCGGCAGCAGCGGTGGCAGAGGCGAAGCCCTATGCCCTCGCGGCGGCGGCCAATGGCGCCGGATCCCTGCACCTGCAGCACCAGAACGACTCGATGTGGGCCTTCCGTGGGCTCGAACCCTGGAGAGATCCAGCCTGATCGGCGCGATCAGGTCGGCACCTTCCAGGGCCGCGGAACCCACACCGGGATCCGCGGCCCTTTTGTTTGCCCCCCAAGCCTGGGGAACCAGCCCGGCCACCAGCCGGAACAACAGACGAGGACACACGACACCGTGCAGATCACCACGCACACCCCGTCAGCCACCGACCTGATCCCCCCGCCTGTGCCCACGGAGGACACCTTGACCCCCCTCACCACCCTGACCGAGCTCGACGACGCGATCGAGAACCTCGGCGGCTCGGTTCCCTGCCGCAGCTATGACCCCGAGGTCTTCTTCGCCGAGTCCCCGGCCGATGTGGAGTACGCCAAGTCGCTCTGCCAGACCTGCCCGCTCCGCGAGGCCTGCCTGGCCGGCGCCATGGACCGCCGGGAGCCCTGGGGCGTCTGGGGCGGCGAGCTGTTCGTCCAGGGTGTGGTCGTCGCCCGCAAGCGGCCCCGTGGCCGCCCGCGCAAGAACCCGGTCGCCGCATGAACGCCGCCGGCACCATCGACCGCCCCGTGACGCACGACCCCAAGAAGCAGGATCCGACGATGCAGCACCCGTCCCCCGAGCCATTCGGCTCAGAAGCCCCCGCCCGTGACACCTCCGGTGCGCTGAAGTCGCGCCAGAACAGGACCCGCGAAATGCAACTCATCCCAGAAGCCCTGGCCCGAGCTCATATGCAGAACCGCCTGCAAGAGGCCGAGTCCGAACGCAGGGCTGTCCGGCTGGTCGCCGCCCGGCGGATGCAGCGCCGTGCCGAGCGCGCCTCGCGCCGCGCCCGCCGAGCTCTGGCCATGGCCGTGATGCACTGAGACGACTCACGGGGCCGGTCCACAGGGACCGGCCCCGTTGTGCGCTCCCGGACCGTGCGCGGGGATATCGTCTGGGAGGTGGACCAGAAGACGCATAAACCAGTGCAGTTGGACCCTGAGGCCACCGAGACCGCCACGCCCCTCACGTGCGCTCGCTGTGGCACCACCGCCGACGGTACGCCGCCGACCTGGACCTGCTCCGTCGAGAACGGCACCCGCCGCTACTTCTGCGACGCCTGCGCCCGAGCCAACATCAGATCGATCGAAGGGCGCTTGGACTCGTCCTGGTGGTGAGGGAGGGGGGACTCCTCCGGGAGCCTCCCCCGTCATGTTCTTCGCGGCCCTGCGCGACCCCGCCCCGCACGCCGCCGCATCAGCGTCATCTTCGCCTTCGCCATGCTCCGCGACGGCACCTTCTACGACCCCGAGCCTGCCGGCCGGACTCCGAAGGGGTCTGCCGGCAGCACCACGCGCCCGGCCTTGGGGTCGAACCCGAGCAGCCCCGTGGAGGCACCCTGACCGTCAGGCCGGTGTCTCCTCGCTGTGGGCGTCCTCGGCGAAGCCGGGGACCCACGCCTCCATTTCGTCGCGCAGGCGTACCGTGGCGCCCAGTTGGCACAGGACCCCGATGGTGCTCATCGTCACCCGGTGTATCAGCAGGTAGGACGGCGGCAGGTTGAGCTGCCGGGCCAGCTGGTACGCGGGGGAGCGCGGGTCGGCGATGCGGGTCGCCTGGGAGCGCAGCCAGTCGCGGGTGAAGGTGAACGCATCCGCCTGCGCGGGCTCGATGATCGGGACCAGGTAGTCGAGGACCGCACCCGGATCCAGCTCGATCTCCGGTTTGACGAAGCCCTCGTCCCGCAGCAGTTCGTGGACCGCGTCCGCATCGCCGTCCAGAGCCAGCCGCAGGGCGGTGCCGATCTCGACCGGGAGCCCCTGCGGGAGCCGGTCGACGGTGCCGAAGTCCAGCACGCCCAGCCGCCACTTCTCCGGCGGGCCGTCCGGGGCGTCCCCCGTCAGCAGCCGGAAGTTCCCCGGATGCGGATCGGCGTGCAACAGGCCCGTGCGGGCCGCGCCGGAGAAGAGGAACCGGGCCAGCAACTGCCCTGCACGGTCCCGCTGCTCCTGGGTGCCGTCCGCTATCACCTCGGACAGCGGCACCCCTTCCAGCCATTCCGTCACCAGCACTTGGTCGGCGTGATGGACCACATCGGGCACCACCACATCGCCGTCGCCGGAGAACTCCCGGGCGTGCGCTTTCTGGGCCCGCGCCTCCAACCCGTAGTCCAGTTCCTCCGCGACCCGGTCGCGCAGCTCGGTGATCAAAGGCTTGATGTCCATGCCGGGGATCAGCGGCCCCAGCAGCCGGGCGAATCGGCCCAGTTGCGTCAAGTCCGACAGGAGGGCATCACCCGCACCGGGATACTGCACCTTGACCGCGACCTCGCGGCCGTCGTGCCAGACCGCGCGGTGCACCTGCCCGATCGAGGCCGCTGCCGCGGGCCGGTCCTCGAACTCCTCGAAGAGATCCCGCCAGTCCTTCCCGAGCCGCTCCGCCAGGGCTGCATGCACCGATGCCGTGGGCAGGGGCGGCGCGGCCTCCTGGAGCTTGGTCAACGCGGCCCGGTAGGGGCCGGCGATCTGCTCCGGAAGCGCCGACTCGAAGACGGACAGCGCCTGACCGAGCTTCATGGCCCCGCCCTTGAGCTGCCCCAGCGTGGCGAAGAGCTGCTCGGCCGTGCGCTGCTGGAGCTCCGCGGCGATCATCTCCGCGGGCCGCCCGCCGATGCGTTTGCCGAGCCCGAGCGCAGTGCGCCCTGCGAACCCCAAGGGGAGCGCGGCCAACTTGGCGGTCCGGGTGACCGCCTTGCGGGGTAGATCAGACATGCGCCCCTCCAACTCGCTGAACAGCCGGGCCGCGGACGGCGGTTACCGGGCCATTGTCCCGTGCGGCATCCCCGCGGCCGGAGCATCCCCCGGGCAGGGGAAGTTCGCTGCGCCGCACGGACACCGCGGATGCGGCTCCACGGGCCGCGGGGACCAGGCGGGACCCGGCAGTGCCAGATCCAGCCGAACCCCCGCGCCCGCGGCGGACCCGCCGTCGAGAAAGGCCAGAGCCCGCACCACGGTCAGCCCCGCCACGACCGTGGCCAGTGCCATGTCGCAAGACGGTACCCCCGGACCCCGGCCCGACCTCCACTGGGCGAGCATCCGCGGCCACGCCGGGTCCCGCTCGGCCCGCCCGAGCTCGATACAGGCGGCGCAGGCCGTCGCGCCCGGCAGCACCAGCGGGCCCACCACTCCCGTGGCCTCCAGAACTCCGGCGTACATATGGGGAGTACCGGACGAGAGGAACTCCTCGGCGGTCGCCGGATCCGGGGCGTAGGCCGCGAGCCCGTCGCGCGGGGCGAACACCACCAGCGCCAGGGGCGGCTCGGCGGCCGGATCCCCGTTGCCCCCGGGGCGGGACCGCGGGCGGGGCAGCGGCGCGGCCCGGCGGACCGCCCGGCGGGCGGCGGCATCCCTGCGCTCGCCGGTCTGCTCGGGATCCACCCCGCCGGGCGCCACGTCCCAGGGGCCGACGCAGCCGCCGTCCATCACGTCCACCCGCCCGACCCCCGAGGCCGACAGCAGGGCCGCGACGGCTGCGCCGACCCGCCCGGCCCCGCGCACCTGCACCCGCATGGTCTGCCGCGCGGCCATCAGCCGCATCGCCGTGCCGGGTTCGGGATGGAGGACGGAGAGCGAGGCCAGGTCGGGCCGGAGCCGTTGCAGGGCGTCGCCGTCGCTCCGCTCGCGCAGGGCGGCCGCGCCCTCCCCGCCGCTGCGCGGGTCGTCGAGCAGGCCGGCCGAGCCGAGCCGCTCCACCAGCCCGTCGGCCTTGCCCTCCGGCAGCCCCATGCCCCGGGCCTCCTCGCGGAGCAGGGGCAGGCCGCGGGTCCCGTCGAGCAGGCCGAGGAAGGAACCGGTCGCGGTGTCGACCGGGCCGACCAGGACGGCGTGGGCCGGGCCGACGCCGAACTGCACGTGGGCGCGGTCGCGCCAGGCCCGCCGCAGGGCGGGCTTGATCATCGGGTGTGCGGAGCCGGGACGGGCCCGGACGATGGGCGTCGGGTGTGCGGACATGGTTCCCCCTCGGTCTCGCCGGGCCGGGCCGATCCGGTCGGCGACGGGATCAGCATGCCCGTCCGGGCACGGAGCCGCGCGGAGTTGTCCACAGGTCAGGGATGATTGTCATACAAGCCGTGCGCTGCGGGTGTGTTTCGCCGACAACCGGGCCGCGGGCAGGACTTCGCGCGCCGCCAACGGGTAACGTCGGGGCGTGCCCGCCGACCCCCTGCACAGTGCCGCAAGACCACCGCGCAGCGCCCCGAGCCCGTACTCCAGAGGGCCCGAGAGCCACGCGGTCGAGGTCCGGCGGAGCGCGCGTCGCCGCAGAACGGTCTCCGCGTACCGCGAGGGCGACCGGACGGTGGTGCTGATCCCGGCGCGGATGTCGGATGCGGAGGAGCAGCGCTGGGTCACCGTGATGCTCGACAAGCTCGCGGCGCAGGAGAGCAGGAGGATGCTCGGCGACGCCGAGCTCGCCGAGCGGGCCGGGCGGCTGTCCGGGCAGTACCTGGAGGGCCTGGCGCGCCCCGACTCGGTCCGCTGGGTCACCAACCAGAACACCCGCTGGGGGTCCTGCACGCCTGCCGAGGGCAGCATCCGGCTCTCGCACCGGCTCCAGGGGATGCCCGAGTACGTGGTGGACTACGTGCTCCTGCACGAGCTGGCGCATCTGCTCGTTCCCGGGCACGGGCCGGCCTTCTGGCAGCTGCTGGAGTCGTACCCGCGCACCGAGCGGGCCCGCGGATACCTCGAAGGCGTGGTCGCCGCCGAGCGATTGCCGCATCTCCCGGCCGCCCGCAGCGAGTGAGGCTGCGGGTAGCCTGGCGCACATGTCCCGGGAATTCCAGCGCGGCCACAGGGCCAGGATCAGTGACCTGACGGCGGGGACCGAACTGTACGTGGGGGTGCAGGCGGGCGGTGCCGGAGCGGCCTTCGACATCAGCTGCTTCGGTCTGGACGCCGGCGAACGGCTCTCCGACGACCGGTACTTCGTCTTCTACAACCAGCCCGCCTCGCCCGAGGGGGCCATCCGCCAACTCGGGCCGCAGGCCGGTGACACGGAGTCGTTCCACGTCTCCCTCGACCGCATTCCGGCGCACATCCACAAGCTCGCCTTCACCGCGACGGTCGACGGCGAGGGACTGATGTCGCAGACCGGGCCCGGCTGCATCCGTCTCGTCGCGGGAGGGGTGGAGATCGCCCGGTACTCCTTCACCGGCGCGGAGTTCAGCACCGAGCGGGCCGTGATGCTCGCCGACGTCTACCGCAAGGACGGGTGGCGGTTCGCCGCGGTCGGCCAGGGGTTCGACGGCGGACTGGAGGCGCTGCTGACGAACTTCGGCGGCGAGGTCATCGAAGAGCAGGAGCCGCAGCCGGTCCCGGAGGCGGCGCCCCCGGTGCAGCCGGTTCCGGAGCCGGTGCCGGACCAGGGCTCCGGGCTGCACTACGCGCCCACCCTCGCCGCGCCCATCGCCCCGCCCGGCTACTTCTCCGGCGAGACCACCGGCCCCGCGCCGTCCGGCCCGTACGGGGGCGGGTCCCACGGCGGCGGGTCGTACGGGGGCGTCGTGCCGCCTCCCGGTCCGCCCCCGCCGCCCGGAGTGCCGGGCCGGCGCGCCCCGTACGGCCGTTGACCATGTGTAAGGGGCGCCCACCCTTGGTGGACGCCCCTTACACATCGGCTGCTCACCGGCCGTTCCGTCACAGGCGCGCGAGCGTCCGCTCCAGCAGCCGGACCACGGAGTCGTCCGCGACCCCGGCCACCTCGTCGTAGGCGAACCAGCGCAGGTCCAGTGACTCGTCGCTGATCGTGGCCGCCGCGCCCCGCGGCGCCAGTGCCGCGTACTGCACGTCCAGATGCCAGTTGCACGGCGCCGGGATGGGGTGCCGGTCCAGGCGCACCGGGCCGCCCGGCAGCAGCGTCAGGCCCGTGATGCCGGACTCCTCGGTGGCCTCCCGCAGGGCGGCCGCCTCCAGCGTGGTGTCACCCGGCTCGCAGTGGCCGCCCATCTGCAGCCACATCTGCAGCTTGCGGTGCAGGGTGAGCAGCACCCGGCGGTGCTCCGGGTCGATCACCAGCGCGCTGGCGGTGACGTGCCCCGCTTGGCAGGGCTTCCACATGCCGTCCGCACGGGACGCCAGGTGGTCCAGGTAGAGCCCGCGCAACTCCGGTTGGTCCGCGTACTCCTTCAGCACGCGGACCGCGTTCTCGTGCAGGCTCACTTGTCGCTGCCGCCCTGGTCGCCCTTGCCGTCCTCGCCGTTCTCCTGCTCCTTGCCGGAGCCGTCGGCGGCGTCGCCCTTGCCGCCGGCCGGGCCGCCGCTCGCCGCCTCGCCGAGCATCTTGTCGAGCTCGGAGAAGTCCAGGTGCTCGCGGTGGACGAAGCCGTCCGGGTCGTCCAGGTCGGCCGCCGTCGGCAGCATGTCCGGGTGCTCCCACAGGGCGTCGCGGCCGTCCGCGCCGCGGGCGTCCGTCAGAGAGGCCCACAGCCGGGAGGCGTCCCGCAGCCTGCGGGGGCGCAGCTCCAGGCCGATCAGCGTGGCGAAGGTCTGCTCGGCGGGGCCGCCGGTGGCGCGGCGCCTGCGCAGCGTCTCGCGCAGCGCGTCGGCGGACGGCAGGTGCGGCGCGGCCGCGGCGTGGACGACGGCGTCGACCCAGCCCTCGACGAGCGCCAGAGCGGTCTCCAGCCGGGCCAGGGCCGCCTTCTGCTCCGGGGTGTCCTCCGGCTGGAACATGCCCTGCTGCAGCGCCTCCTGGAGCTGCTCGGGGTGCGTGGGGTCGAGCTGACCGACCACGTCCTCGAGCTTCGCGGTGTCGACCTTGATGCCCCGGGCGTAGCCCTCGACGGCGCCGAACAGGTGCGAGCGCAGCCACGGCACGTGGGCGAAGAGCCGCTGGTGGGCGGCCTCGCGCAGCGCCAGGTACAGGCGCACCTGGTCCTGCGGGACGCCGAGCCCGGAGCCGAGCGCGGCGATGTTCACCGGCAGCAGCGCGGCCTTGCCGGCCGGGCCGAGCGGCAGGCCGATGTCGGTGGAGCCGACCACCTCGCCCGCCAGGACGCCCACGGCCTGGCCGATCTGGGTGCCGAACATGGCGCCGCCCATGCTGCGCATCATGCCGAGCAGCGGGCCCGCCATGGCCTGCATCTCCTCGGGCAGCACGTCGCCCATGGCCGCGCCGACCCGCTCGGCGACCGGGTCGACCAGGTCCTTCCACACCGGGAGGGTCGCCTCGACCCACTCGGCGCGGCTCCACGCCACGGCGGTCCCGGAACCCGAGGGCAGCGACGTCACGCCGTCGAGCCACAGGTCGGCCAGCCGCACGGCCTCCTCGATCCCGGCCCGCTCGCCGTCCGAGACGCTGGCGTCCTTGCTGCCGTCGGCGGTGCCCTGGGCGACGGTGCGGCGCGCGATGTCCTTGGCCATGTCCCAGTTCACCGGGCCGCCCTCGTAGGAGAGCATCTGGCCGAGCTGCTGGAAGGCGGCGCCCAGGTCGTTCGGGTTCATCGAACCGAACATCGCGGCGAACGGGTTGTCCCCGCCGCCCGCAGGCCCGCCGAAGCCGAAGGGATTCGCGGGTCCCTGTCCGCCACCCTGGTCACCGCCCTTCTTCTTGCCGTTGTCGCCGTCCTCCGGCTCCTCCGGCGGAAGACCGAATCCGAATGGGGTGTCACTCACGGGTTTCCTCGGCTCGTAGGGCCACCGGCTCCGTACCGGCGGCGAATGCCCTTCAACACCACCCAGCGTAGACACCCTGCCGGTATCGGGGCTTGGTGCTCCGCCGACCCGGGGCCTGCGGCAGGATGGACGTCACCTGGTCCGTACGCGTCATGACACTCGTGATGGCGCTTACGTACCGAAGACAACCGCTGGAGACGCCCGGTGAGTTCCCCCGACCGAGAAGTTCGCGCAGCGCGAAACGGTTCCGCGAGCGACAGTACGACCCCGCACGGCCGCCGTCCCGTGGTCGCGGTCACCGGTGCCGCGAGCGGTGTCGGCGCGCTGCTGACACGGCGGCTGGCCGCGTCCGAGCACGTCAAGCACGTGGTGGCCATCGACGAGCGGCGCGGTGACGTCACCGAGGCGCAGTGGCACGTGCTCGACGTCCGTGACCCGGTGATCGCCGAGAAGCTGCGCGGCGCCGACGTCGTGGTCCACCTCGCGCTCGACCTGGACCTGGAGTCCGACGCCGCAGCCCGGACCGCCTACAACGTGCGCGGCACCCAGACGGTGCTCACCGCGGCCGCCGCCGCAGGTGTGCACCGTGTGGTGCTGTGCACGTCGGCGATGGTCTACGGGGCGCACCCGGACAACGACGTTCCGCTCGCCGAGGACGCGGAGCTGCGGGCCACCGCCGAGGCCACCGGGGTGGGCGACCTGCTGGAGATAGAGCGGCTCGCGAAACGGGCCCCCCGGGCGCACCCGGGTCTGAACGTCACCGTGCTGCGGCCGGCCGTCCTGGTCGGCGGCGGCACCGACACCGCTCTGACCCGCTACTTCGAGTCGCCCCGCCTCCTGGTGGTCGCCGGATCCCGGCCGACCTGGCAGTTCTGCCACGTGGAGGACCTGGTGAGCGCGCTGGAGTTCGCGGCGCTGGAGAAGGCCGAGGGGGAGCTGGCGGTCGGCTGCGACGGCTGGCTGGAGCAGGAGGAGGTCGAGGAGCTCACCGGCATCCGGCGCATGGAGCTGCCCTCGGCCGTCGCCCTGGGCGCCGCCTCCCGGTTGCACCGGCTGGGCCTGACCCCGTCCCCGGCCGGTGACCTCGAGTACACGATGCACCCGTGGGTGGTCAGCGGGCACCGGCTGCACGACGCGGGCTGGCGGCCGCGGTGGACCAACGAGGAGGTCCTGGCGGAGCTGCTGGAGGAGGCCGCCGGCAGACACACGGTGGTCGGCCGCCGACTGGGCCGCAAGGACGCCACGGCCGCGGGCGCCGCGGGCGCCACGGTCGCCCTGCTGGGTACCGCGGCCCTGGTCCGGCGGGCCCGCAAGGCGCGCCGCCGGATGTAGCCGCTGCACGCCGGGCCGGCGGCCGGGCCCGGCGGATCGTACGGACGAGCGGGTGTACGCCCGGTCGAACGGCCATTGGTGGCCGCCCGCCCGAGTGCGGCACGATGGACAGCATGGCTCCGACCCACGATCACCCCGGCGAGCTCGCCGCCGACGGTCCCGTCCGCCTGCTGGCGGTGCGGGACACCCCGTTGTCCCTGGACGAGGTCTTCGCGGCGGTCGGTGACGACGCCGCGGGCGGCACCGCACTGTTCGTGGGCACCGTGCGCGACCACGACGGCGGCGCGGACGTCACCGGGCTCGGCTACTCCGCGCACCCCACGGCCGAGGACGAGCTGCGCCGGGTCGCCGAGAAGGTCGCGGCGGACTTCCCCGTCCGGGCCCTGGCGGCCGTGCACCGCGTGGGGGACCTGTCCGTGGGCGACCTGGCCGTGGTGGTGGCGGTCTCCTGCCCGCACCGGGCGGAGGCCTTCGCGGCCTGCCGGCGGCTCATCGACGACCTCAAGCGCGAGGTGCCGATCTGGAAGCATCAGACGTTCGCGGACGGAACCGAGGAGTGGGTCGGCGCGTCGTAGAGATGCGGTGGCCGGACGCGTCCTGCGCGGTGTCCGGATCTGCTCACATACGGGCCGCTCCCGGTTGCGTAACCGGCCCCCTGACGTAAGCGTTGAGACCGAAGACGACTAATCTGCTCATCGGTTCAGCTCGTCCTTGCTCGACGGTGTTCGTCATCGAGTTGCGATTGTGTAAGGAGTCGGAGGCCGGCATGGCGGCGCTCGCGTGGTTGCTGATTCCCGTTGCCGCGGCTGTCGTCGCCGCCCTGTGGGGAAGCTGGGCGGCCCGGAACCGCAAGACCGGTGACGTCTCGGAACTGGCGGGTTATGCGCGATTCCGTGAGGCGATGGAGCGGTCGGAGTCCGGCTCCGGACCGTCGGCCTGAGGGGCGGGGGAGCGGGGTCACGCGCTGCTCACCCCCGGACGGACCGCCCCGGGAGTGGACTGTCGGACCCATCCCGTACTGTCGTTCCATGCCCCGCCGCACTGCGACGATGCTCGCCTCCCTCCTGACGCTGATCGCGCTGGCCTGTGTCGGCGTCCTGATGCCCGTGCCGTACGCGGAGATGTCCCCGGGGCCCACGGTGAACACGCTGGGCGAGCACGGCGGCGAGCCGGTGCTGCAGATCTCCGGGCACAAGACGTACCCGACCACCGGCAATCTCAACATGACCACGGTCCGGGTGACGGGCTCGCAGTACCGCATGAATCTGGTCGAAGCCCTCTACGGCTGGCTCACCCACGACAACCTGGTCGTCCCGCACAGCACGCTCTACCCGGACGACAAGTCCCCGGACGAGCTCAACCAGGAGACGGCGGAGGAATTCAGCCAGTCCCAGGAGAGCGCCAAGGTGGCCGCGCTCAAGCAGCTGGGCATCCCGGTCGGCACCCGGGTGATCGTCTCGTCCGTGGTCAAGGGCAGCCCCGCGGAAGGGCAGTTGCACGCCGGAGACGTGATCAAGGCGGTCGACGGCCAGGAGGTCAAGCAGCCGGGCGACGTCGCCGCGCTCGTCACCAAGCACCAGCCCGGTCAGAAGGTGACGTTCCTGGTCGTCCCCGCGAAGGAGGCGGCCGCGGCGGAGAAGGAGAAGCGCCAGCCGAAGGTGGAGGACACCGTCTCCCTCGTCACCGCCAAGGCGCCCGACGACGCGAAGCGCGCCATCGTGGGCATCCAGGCCGGGACGGACCACACCTTCCCGTTCACGATCAACATCAAGCTGGCGGACGTCGGCGGGCCGAGCGCCGGCCTGATGTTCGCGCTCGGCATAGTCGACAAGCTCACCCCCGACGACCTGACCGGCGGGAAGTTCGTCGCGGGGACGGGCACGATCGACGACAACGGCAAGGTCGGGCCGATCGGCGGCATCGAGATGAAGACGGTCGGGGCGCGCTCCAAGGGCGCCCGGTACTTCCTGACGCCCAGCGACAACTGCGCGGCCGCCGCCAAGGACACCCCTGCGGGGCTCACGCTGGTCAAGGTCGACACCATAGGTGACGCCCTGAAGTCCCTGGACAAGATCAAGAAGGGGGACTCGGCCGGTCTGCCCCGCTGCTCCGCCGGTTAGCCCGCGGCGGCCTGCAGCCGACGAGCACAGTCCGTCGGCTGCAGGCCGTGCGTGGCTGGTCGCGCAGTTCCCCGCGCCCCTTACGGGGCTACTCCGCGAACGTCGCCGCCAGTGCCTCCGCCAGGCCCGGGACCAGGTCTGCGCCGGTGAGGACCTCCTTGGGGGAGTCCTTCTCGCGCAGCCGCAGGGCGGTCTCCCGGGCGCCGTCGCGCAGCACGGCCACGGTCATCCGGACCTCCTGGCGCTCGGGGTGCCTGGCCACCCAGGCGGCGAGCTGCTTCTCGCTCATCCCGTGCGGCACGGAGCCCTCTGCGGACGGCGGGAGCATCTGCCGCTCCACGGTCAGGGCACAGCCGGCCACCGCATCCGGCCAGGCGATCGTGCCGAGGAACTTGTCGAGCGGGGTGCCCGGGGGCACCTCGTCCTGCTCGACGGGGGTGTAGGAGGCGCTGTCGCCTGCGGACTCGTCGAGGCCGAGCTGGGCGGCCAGGGAAGGCTCCTGAGCGCGCAGCTTCGCGGTGTCGACGAGGGCGAAGAGCCGGGCGGGCTGGTCCCAGCCGAGCGTGGCGGCGTATTCGTCGATCTCGAGGACGGCACGGGTCAGCGGGCTCGCGGCCATGGGAGCGCTGGGGTCGGGGAGGCTCGAGGAGCCGGTGTTGCTGGACATGTTCAATATCGTGCACCGAGAAGGGCCGAAATCGGGAACCGAGTAAAGCCTCGGTAAGTTGCCACACTGGGTCCTACTATCGCCTGGGCCTGATCGACAGCTCCATCGACAGCGAACTTCGAGGTGCGCACCTTGGCTTTCCAGATGCCGGACCGCGGCGGAGGCCCCACGGGGCCACGGATCAGAGTCGGACGGCCGTCGCGACGGCTGCGGACCCTGCTGACGACCTTGGGTGTGCTGGCAGTGCTGGCCATGCTCTTCGTCATGTTCGCGGGGTTCTGGACCGACTGGCTCTGGTACCGCTCCGTGGACTACTCCTCGGTCTTCACCACCACTCTCGGCACCAAGATCGGCCTGTTCGCGGTCTTCGGTGTGCTGATGGCCCTCGCGGTGGGGGTCAACATCTGGCTGGCGCACCGGCTGCGGCCGCCGCTGAGCGCGATGTCGATGGAGCAGCAGAGCCTCGACCGCTACCGGATGAGCATCGCCCCGTACAAGCGGTGGGCCCTGCTGGCGGTCTCCGCGCTGATCGGCCTGGTGGCGGGTGCGTCCGCCGCCGGGCAGTGGCGTACGTGGCTGCAGTGGGTGAACGCGGTGCCCTTCGGCCAGAAGGATCCGCAGTTCCACAAGGACATCGCGTTCTACACGTTCGACCTGCCCTGGTACCGCTTCCTGCTGAGCTTCGGCTTCGCCGCGACGGTGCTCTCGCTGATCGCCGCCGCGCTGGTGCACTACCTCTACGGCGGGCTGCGGCTGACCAGCCCCGGCGGGCGGGCCACGGCCGCCGCCACGGGCCATCTGTCCGTGCTGCTCGGCTTCTTCGTGATGCTCAAGGCCGTCGCGTACTGGCTGGACCGGTACGGGCTGGCGGTGAAGTCCAGCGGGCTGAAGTCGACCGAGGGGTGGACGGGCCTGCGGTATGTGGACGCCAACGCCTATCTGCCCGCCAAGACGATCCTGTTCATCATCGCGCTGATCTGTGCGGCGCTGTTCTTTGCGACGCTCTGGCGGCGCACCTGGCAGCTGCCGGTGATCGGCTTCGGCCTGATGGTGCTCTCTGCGGTGCTGATCGGCGGGCTCTACCCGGCGATCGTGCAGAAGTTCCAGGTCCAGCCGAACGAGCAGGCCAAGGAAGCCCCGTACATCAAGAAGAACATCACCGCGACGCGTGAGGCCTACGGCATCGACGACGCCCAGGTGAAGGAGTATGCGGGCAGCAGTGATCTGAACGGCAAGGACAAGCAGAAGTTGCGTGCGGACGCGGACTCCACGGCCAGTCTGCGGCTGCTCGACCCCAACATCGTCTCGCCCACCTTCCAGCAGCTCCAGCAGGTGCGTGGGTACTACCAGTTCCCGTCCACCCTGGACGTCGACCGCTACAAGGTCGACGGCAAGGAGCAGGACACGGTCATCGGTCTGCGCGAGCTGAACATCAACGGGATTCCCGAGCGCAACTGGATCAACGACCACTTCAAGTACACCCACGGATACGGTGCCATCACCGCCAAGGGCACCAGCACCGCCGACGGCGGCGCCCCGGACTTCACCGAGAAGAACCTGCCGACGGACGGCAAGCTCGGCTCGTACGAGCAGCGCGTCTACTACGGCGAGAAGACGACGCAGTATTCGATCGTCGGCGGTCCGCAGAAGGAGCTGGACTACTCCGGCGACCAGGGCGAGAAGAGCTACAGCTACGAGGGCAAGAGCGGCGTGAGCCTCTCGAACGCGGTCAACCGGGCCGCCTATGCGGTGGCGTTCGGCGAGCCGCAGATCCTCTACTCCGGTGCCATCGGCGACGGCTCGCGCATTCTGTACAACCGCACGCCCAAGGAGCGCGTGGAGGCCGTCGCCCCCTGGCTGACCATCGACGGCGACGCCTATCCGGCCGTGGTCGACGGCCGCATCCAGTGGATCGTCGACGCCTACACCACGACCAACGGCTATCCGTACGCGTCCCGTACGACCCTGGGCGACACGACCGCGGACTCGCTGACCAACGGGCAGCGTGCGGTGGTCGCCCAGCAGAACCAGGTCAACTACATCCGCAATTCCGTCAAGGCCACGATCGACGCCTACGACGGCTCGGTGAAGCTGTACCAGTGGGACACCAAGGACCCGGTGCTCAAGACCTGGATGAAGGCGTTCCCGGGCACGGTGAAGCCGAAGAGCGAGATCTCCTCCGGGCTGATGGACCATCTCCGGTACCCGCAGGACCTGTTCAAGGTGCAGCGCGAGCTGCTCACGCGCTACCACGTGACCAACCCGGGCACGTTCTACACCGGCAGTGAGCGCTGGCAGGTGCCGGACGACCCGACCAACAAGTCGGGCAATGCGGTTCCGCCGTACTACCTGAGCATGAAGATGCCGGACCAGAACGCGCAGACCTTCTCGCTCACCACGACGTTCACGCCCAAGAGCCGGGAGAACCTCGGTGCGTTCATGGCGGTGGACGCGAATGCCACGAGCCCGGACTACGGGAAGATCCGGATCCTCAAGCTGCCGTCGGAGACCACGGTCTCCGGTCCGCAACAGGTGCAGAGCAAGTTCAACGGCGACCCGGAGATCGCCAATAAGATCAATATCCTGAAACGGGGCGACTCCGAGATCGAGTACGGCAATCTGCTGACCGTCCCGCTCGACGACGGTCTGCTCTACGTCGAGCCGGTGTACGTGCGTGGTGCCGGCACCAACTACCCGCTGCTGAAGAAGGTTCTGGTCACCTACGGCGACAAGACGGCCTTCGAGGACAACCTCACGCAGGCGCTCGACGTGGTGTTCGGGGTGAAGAGCCCGGAGCCCGGGACCAAACCGCCGGCCGAGGGCACCACCAAGCCGCCCGTCTCCCAGAACGCCGACGTCCAGGCGGCCCTGAAGGATGCTCAGGACGCCTTCGAGTCCGGCCAGAAGGCGCTCGCCGCCCAGGACTGGGCGGCGTACGGCAAGGCCCAGCAGGCCCTGAAGGACGCGCTCGACCGCGCCGCCAAGGCCGAGGCCGCGGCGGCCGGCAACGGGGGCAAGCCGGGCAGCCGGTAAGGGGCCGCCCCGCGCCGTGGTACGGTTGACCCACAACGGCGCGGGGTGGAGCAGCTCGGTAGCTCGCTGGGCTCATAACCCAGAGGTCGCAGGTTCAAATCCTGTCCCCGCTACTCACAGGACAAGGCCCGGAGTTCTCGACTCCGGGCCTTGTCGTATGTGCGGGCCGCCTGTACGACCGTTGGACTGCCGTGCGCTCGTGCGGGGGTCGGACCGGACAGCAGTCCATGCCCGGCGCGAGGCGGTCTGTGCGGGTTGTGTGCGGGGGTTTTGATTAGAGTTTGGAGCACCGCCGTGTCGGGAAGTCGGGAAGTCGACAAAACGCTGAAGTGACCTCACTGGCTGCGGTATTCCAGGTGTACGCAGGTTGCGGGAGTGCGACGATGGGACTTATGGGGGACAGGGCGAGGCTGTTGGAGACCCGTCGGCTTGTGACAGCTCCCGGTGACGGGAGCGACCAGGACCGCCGTGACGCACCCGCGTACGGCCCGGGGCCGGACGGCTCCGCAGGCAGTGCCCGCGCCTCGGCCTTCGCCACGTCGTCCGCGGGCGACGGCGGAGACCTCGAGCTGGAGACCGCCCGCCGCCGCGCCGCCGAGTCCGGCGACCCCGCGTCCCTGAGCATGCTCGGCGCCCTGCTGCTGCGCCGCGGAGACCTCGACGGCGCCGAGCGCCACCTGCGCGCCGCCACCGCCGAGGGCGACCGCTCCGCCGCCAACAACCTGGGCGTCCTGCTGCACCAGCGCGGCTACGCCGACGAGGCCGCCGGCTGGTGGCGCGTCGCCGCCGTCGCCGGCTCCGCCGCCGCCGCGCACGCCCTCGGCCGCTACCACCGCGAGCGCGGCGACGAGCCGGCCGCCGAGTACTGGCTGCGTCAGTCCGCCGAGTCCGGCCACGCCCTGGGCGCGTACGCCCTGGCCGACCTCCTGGAGCACCGCAGCGACGTGGGCGCCGAGCGCTGGTTCCGCTCCGCCGCCGAGCGCGGGCACCGCGAGGCCGCGTACCGCCTGGCGCGGATACTCGACGGCCGGGCGCCGGGTGCCGCGGCGCAGACCCCCGGCGGGCTCTCCGGGCTCGCCGGCGGCCTCGGCCCCGCCATCCCCCGGCAGGTGAGCGCGGGCGGCGGGGACACCTCCGTGCGCGACCTGCGGGCCCACGCGGCCAAGGGCCCGCGCAGCGACGGCCCGGCCGGCGAGGCCGAGCAGTGGTATCGGCAGGCCGCCGCCCGCGGCCACCGCCGCGCCGCCCTGCACCTCGGCACCCTGCTGGAGGCGCGCGGCGAGACCCAGGAGGCCGCCCGCTGGTACCTGACCTCCGCCAAGGACGGGGAGCCGCGCGCCGCCTGCGCCCTGGGCTTCCTGCTGCGCGACTCCGGGGACCTGGACAGTGCGGCCGTCTGGTGGCGCCGCGCGGCCCAGGAGGGCGACGGCAATGCGGCCAACGCGCTGGGCGCTCTGCACGCGGACCGCGGCGAGGCCCAGCAGGCCGAGCGCTGGTACCGCTCCGCCCTGGACGCGGGCGACGTCAACGGTGCGTACAACCTCGGCCTGCTCTGCGCCGAGCAGGGCCGTACCGCGCAGGCCGAGCAGTGGTACCGCCGCGCCGCCTACGCCGGGCACCGGGAGGCCGCCAACGCGCTGGCCGTGCTGCTGCTCCAGGGCGGCGACCCGGCCGGCGCCGAGCCGTGGTTCTCCAAGGCCGCCGAGGCCGGCAGCGTGGACGCCGCGTTCAACCTGGGCATCCTCTATGCCGGGCGCGACGAGGAGCAGCTGGCGCTCCAGTGGTACGAGCGGGCCGCCGCCGCCGGGCACACGGAGGCGGCCCTCCAGGTCGCCATGGCCCTGCTGCGGGACGGCGGTGCCGAGGACGGGGAGGCCGAGCGGCATCTGCGTATCGCCGTGCGCGGCGGCAGCGCGGAGGCGGCCTTCCGGCTGGGCGCCCTGCTCGACCGCGACGACGACACCCGTGCGCAGAGCGAGGAGTGGTACGAGGTGGCCGCCCGGCAGGGGCACCGGCGCGCCCAGGTGCGGCTCGGCATGCTCGTCGCCGAGCGCGGGGACGTGGTCGAGGCGGCGCACTGGTACCGCGAGGCCGCCGAGGCGGGCAGCCGCAACGGTGCCTTCAACCTTGGGCTGCTGCTGGCCCGCGAGGGCAGCGAGCCGGAGGCCGCGATGTGGTGGGCCCGGGCCGCCGAGGCCGGGCACGGGCGCGCCGCCCTGCGGCTCGCCCTGCTGGCGGCCCGCCGGGGCGACCTGGCCGAGGGCCAGATGTGGTGCGCCCACGCGGTCGAGCTCGGCCCGGCGGAGGTCTCCGAGCGGGCCGCGCGGCTGCGGGACGCGCTGCAGCAGGAGCTCACGGCGTGACGGAAGCGGTTTGCATTGCTCGTCACGAGGGCGTTAGAGTGGGTTCACCGACGCGGGGTGGAGCAGCTCGGTAGCTCGCTGGGCTCATAACCCAGAGGTCGCAGGTTCAAATCCTGTCCCCGCTACTGCTCACAAAGGGCCCGGATCCAGTGGATCCGGGCCCTTTGTCATGCCGTGTCGGTGCAGCCGGGGCAGATGCCGCGGTACGTCACCTCGACCGCCGAGACCGTGAAGCCGAAGCGCTCGTCGGCCGGGAGGCCCGCCAGCAGGTCGTCGGCCGGGTGGACGTCGCGGATCGTGCCGCAGCGGGAGCACACCAGGTGCTGGTGCGCGTGGTGTGCGTTGGGGTCGTAGCGCTTGGCGCGGCCGTCCGTGCTCACCTCGAGGACCTCGCCGAGGGAGACCAGCTCCCCGAGCGTGTTGTACACCGTCGCGCGCGAGATCTCCGGCAGCAGCTCGGCCGCCCGGGCGTGCACCTCGTCCGCGGTGTAGTGGACGTGGTCCCCGTCGAGCACTTCCGCGACGACGCGCCGCTGTGCGGTCAGCCGCCAGCCGCGTCCCCGGAGCCGTTCCAGCAGGTCACTCATGCCATTCACCTATCAGTCAGATAGCACCAGCGTAGCAGTGGCCCCTGTCCATCCATGGAATCAGTCTTCAGGTTGCCCTCATCTTGACTTGGACTAAGTCCAATGTAGGATCGTTTTCGAGACGAGGCCAGACGGCCGCGAGGCAGTCGAGACGACGGAGGCGTACGTGACGGAGAACGGCCAGGCGGCAACGATCACGGGCCCGCTGACCACGGAGTCCGGAGCTCCGGTCGCGGACAACCAGAACAGCGAGACCGCGGGCGTCGGCGGCCCCGTCCTGGTGCAGGACCAGCTGCTGCTGGAGAAGCTCGCGCACTTCAACCGCGAGCGCATCCCGGAGCGCATCGTGCACGCCCGCGGCGCCGGCGCGTACGGCACGTTCACGGTGACCGCGGACGTCACCCGGTACACCAGGGCGAAGTTCCTCTCCCGGGTGGGCAAGCAGACGGAGACGTTCCTGCGCTTCTCCACCGTCGCGGGCAACCTCGGCTCGGCGGACGCGGTGCGCGACCCGCGCGGCTTCGCGCTCAAGTTCTACACCGAGGAGGGCAATTACGACCTCGTCGGCAACAACACCCCGGTGTTCTTCATCAAGGACGCCATCAAGTTCCCGGACTTCATCCACACCCAGAAGCGCGACCCCTACACCGGCTCCCAGGAGGCGGACAACGTCTGGGACTTCTGGGGCCTGTCGCCCGAGTCCACCCACCAGGTGACCTGGCTCTTCGGCGACCGCGGCATCCCGGCCACGCTCCGCCACATGAACGGCTACGGCTCGCATACGTACCAGTGGAACAACGAGGCGGGCGAGGTCTTCTGGGTCAAGTACCACTTCAAGACCGACCAGGGCATCAAGAACCTCACCCAGGACGACGCCAACAGGCTCGCCGGCGAGGACCCCGACAGCCACCAGCGCGACCTGCGCGAGGCCATCGAGCGCGGCGACTTCCCGAGCTGGACCGTGCAGGTGCAGATCATGCCCGCGGCCGAGGCGGCCGACTACCGCTTCAACCCGTTCGACCTCACCAAGGTGTGGCCGCACGAGGACTACCCGCCGATCGAGATCGGCAAGCTGGAGCTCAACCGCAACCCCGACAACATCTTCGCCGAGGTCGAGCAGTCGATCTTCTCCCCGGCGCACTTCGTCCCGGGCATCGGCCCGTCGCCCGACAAGATGCTCCAGGGCCGGCTCTTCGCCTACGGCGACGCCCACCGCTACCGCGTCGGCATCAACGCCGACCACCTGCCGGTCAACCGCCCGCACGCCACCGTCGCGCGCACCAACAGCCGTGACGGCTACGCCTACGACGGCCGCCACGGCCGGGCGAAGAACTACGAGCCGAACAGCTTCGGCGGCCCCGTCCAGACGGACCGCCCGCTGTGGCAGCCGGCCACCGTCACCGGGCCGACCGGCACCCACCCCGCCCCCGCGCACGCCGAGGACAACGACTTCGTCCAGGCGGGCAACCTCTACCGGCTGATGTCCGAGCCGGAGAAGGAGCGGCTGATCGGCAACCTCGCCGGTTTCATCGCCAAGGTGTCGCGCGACGACATCGTCGAGCGGGCGATCGGCAACTTCCGCCAGGCGGACCCCGACTACGGCAAGCGACTGGAAGCCGCTGTCCAGGCCCTGAGGGGCTGACGGACGCTTGCCGTACCCACCGAAGAGGCCGGACGCCATGGGGCTCCGGCCTCTTCGGCCTGTCTCAGCGTGCTGCCAGCGTGCCCGCGGGTGTCCGCTGGGGCACCCAGCAGCGCAGGATGTCACGCACCGACACCACCCCCGCGGCCTCGTAGCGGTCGAGGACGATCAGGTGCCGGAAGCCGCCGTGCGCCATCGCGGCGGCGGCCTCCTCCAGGGTCCACTCGGGGGCCGCGAAGACCACATCGGTGGTCGTGTGGCCCTGGGCCGTCTCGTGGTCCGGGTCCAGCCCGGCGCCCACCGCGTTGAGGACGTCGCGTTCGGTGAGGATGCCGAGGCCGCCGGCGTCGGGGTCGAGGACGACGG
Source organism: Streptomyces sp. AM25 (assembly GCF_058146165.1). Classification (NCBI taxonomy): domain Bacteria; kingdom Bacillati; phylum Actinomycetota; class Actinomycetes; order Kitasatosporales; family Streptomycetaceae; genus Streptomyces; species Streptomyces sp. AM25. The sequence continues at coordinate 183,767 of NZ_JBKIWN010000008.1, forward strand.
CGGCACCGACCTTGCGCGCGGACATCAGCCGCGCTGCCTGCCGGAGGGTGTGTGCGGGACCGATGGTGAGGATCACCGTGCTCATGGCGTCGCGGACGAGCATGGCCTTCAGCCACCTCCTTGGCGGACCGTGAAACCCGAACAGGGATTCACAAGTTCACAAGCTCGGAGTGTCATCTTCACACGCCGTCAGGAGGTGGACAAGAGGTGTCCCGTGGAGGAAACAGGGAGTTTACGACCCCAGGTAGCGCAGCAATTCGTCGTGCAGCAGACCGTTCGACGCGGCGGCGTTGCCGCTGTGCGGTCCCGGCGCCCCGTCCAGCCCGGTGAACCGGCCGCCCGCCTCCTCGACGATGACGACGTTCGCCGCCATGTCCCACAGCGACAGCTCCGGCTCCGCACAGATGTCCACCGAGCCCTCGGCGACCATCATGTACGGCCAGAAGTCCCCGTAGCCCCGCGTGCGCCAGCAAGTCCGGGTGAGGTCCAGGAAGCCCGGCAGCCTGCCGCGCTCCTCCCAGCCCGAGAGCGAGGAGTACGCGAACGACGCGTCCTCGATCCGCCCCACCCGCGAGACCTGCAGCCGCGTCGCCGAGGACAGGCTGCGCCCCGTGTACGCGCCGGAGCCCTGCGCCGCCCACCAGCGGCGGCCCAGCGCCGGAGCCGAGACGACGCCCAGCACCGGGTGGTAGCCGCCCGGGCCGTGCACCATGAGCGAGATGAGCGTGGCCCACACCGGCACCCCGCGCACGTAGTTCTTGGTGCCGTCGATCGGGTCGATCACCCAGCGGCGCGGGCCGGCGCCCTCGCTGCCGAACTCCTCGCCCAGCACCGCATCGCGCGGGCGGGCCCGCTGCAGCTGGCCGCGGATCAGTTCCTCGGCGGCCTTGTCCGCCTCGCTCACCGGAGTCATGTCCGGTTTGGTCTCGACCTTGAGGTCCAGGGCCTTGAACCGGTCCATGGTCGCCGCATTGGCGGCGTCCGCCAGCACATGGGCCAGACGCAGATCATCGTGGTAGTCGGACATGGCAGCACACTACCTGCGGCCCCGCCCCCGGCACGTGCGGCCCGCCCGCGGGTCTTGACACCGTCTGGTGGCACGTCAATTCTGTGGCAACGACCGTCGTGCGGCCGAAGGGCCCAGGAGGCGACGATGCCCGCGGCACGAGAACTCTTGCTGGACGCGGCCTTCACGGCGCTCGGCGCCCGGCCCTGGCACGGGGTCCGGATGGTCGACGTCGCGGCCGCGGCCGGGGTCTCCCGGCAGACGCTGTACAACGAATTCGGCAGCAAGGACGGCCTGGCGCGCGCCCTGGTGCGCCGCGAGGCCGACTCCTTCCTCGCCGGGGTGGAACGTTCCCTCGCCGACACCGCCCGCGACGGAGCCGACGCGGGCGACTGCTGCGCCGCCCTCGCCCTGTGGACGCTGCGGGCCGCGCGGGCCAACCCGCTGGTGCGGGCCGCGCTCACCGGCTGCCGCGGCGAGCGGCTGCCGGCCGCCGCCGCGCCGGTCGTCCCCGCCCCGCGCCCGGCGCCCGGCCCGGGCTCCGGACCGGCGCGCGGGGCGCCCACGCCGGGCGCACTGTCCGACCGGATGTGCGACAGCGCGTTCGGAGCGGTCAGCACGGGCCGCGACGGGGACCGCGAACGCACCCGGCGGGCCTGCGAGGCGGCGGTCCGGCTGACCCTGTCCTACGTGATCGCCCCGGCGGCCTCGGACGAGGAGGCGGCCACGAGCGTCGCCCGCCTGGTCCGCGCCCTGCGGGGCGACACCGTGTTCTGACGCGTGCTCCGATGCGGCGTCAGTGCGCCGAACCGGACAGCTGCAGCCCGATCACCCCGAGGATCACCAGAGTGATCGAGACGAGCTTGAGCGTGGAGACCAGGTCGCCCAGGAAGACCATGCCGTAGATCGCCGTGCCGGCCGCGCCGATGCCCGTCCACACGGCGTACGCGGGGCCGACGTCGAGCTTCCGCAGCGCGAGGGTCAGCAGGCCGAAGCTGCCGAGCGCGAAGCACGCGAAGGCGATCGTGGGCCACAGGCGGGTGAAACCGTGCGAGAGCTTCAGGCAGACGGCGAAACCGGTTTCCAGCAGACCTGCGACGACCACCAGCAGCCACGCCATCGGATTGCCTCCCGTGTCCGTGACCGCCGTGCGCATCACGAGCCTCAGTGCCCCTGATGCCCTTGCCGCGGGCGGTCACTCGCAAACGTAGGCGATCAGTCGCCTTCGCGCCGCTCCCTGGTCGCGAGCAGCCGGCGCAGGGAGTAGAGCCGCTGCGGATCGGCGTGGCCGTCCTCCACCCACCGGTCCAGCGCACAGTCCTGCTCGTCGTGGCTGCACGCGCGCGGGCACTCCTCGGTGCCCGGCTCCAGATCGGGGAAGGCGTGGATGACGCGCGAGGGGTCCACGTGGTGCAGCCCGAAGGACCGTACGCCCGGGGTGTCGATCACCCAGCCGTCCCCGTCCGGCAGCGGCAGGGCCAGCGCCGAGGTGGTCGTGTGCCGGCCGCGGCCGGTGACCGCGTTGACGTGCCCGGTGGCCCGCTGGCGGTCCGGGACGAGGTGGTTGACCAGGGTCGTCTTGCCCACGCCGGAGTGCCCCACGAACGCGGTGATCCGGCCCCCCAGCCGCTCCCGCACCCGGGCGGCGGCGTCCCCGTCGGCCAGTTCGTCGCGGTTGGTGACCACGTACGGCAGGCCCAGCGCCCCGTACGACTCCATCAGCCTCTCGGCCGGGGCCAGGTCCGACTTCGTCAGCACGAGCAGCGGCTCGAGCCCCGCGTCGTACGCGGCGACCAGGCAGCGGTCGATCAGCCGGGGGCGCGGCTCGGGGTCGGCGAGGGCGGTGACGATCGCCAGCTGGTCGGCGTTGGCGACGACCACGCGCTCGAACGGATCGTCGTCGTCGGCCGTGCGGCGCAGCACCGAGCTGCGCTCCTCGACCCGGACGACGCGCGCCAGGGTGTCCTTGGCACCGCTGAGGTCGCCCACGACGGCGACGCGGTCGCCCACGACGACGCCCTTGCGGCCCAGTTCGCGCGCCTTCATCGCCACGACGGTGCGGTCCTCGACGAGGACGGTCAGCCGGCCGCGGTCGATGGTCAGGACGAAGCCCTCGGCCGCGTCCTCGTGCTTGGGACGGATGCTGGTGCGGGGGCGGTTGCCCTTCCTGTTGGGGCGGACGCGGACGTCGTCCTCGTCGGTGTGCTTGCCGTAGCGGCGCATGGGACGTACCGGCTTTCTCAGGCTCTCGACGCCGTCGTCGCCCCCGCGGCGGACCCGAGCATTCCGGCCCACAGCGCCGGGAAGTCGGGGAGGGTCTTGGCGGTGGTCGCGACGTTCTCCACCTGGACCCCGGACACGGCCAGGCCGATGACGGCGCCCGCGGTGGCCAGCCGGTGGTCCTCGTAGGTGTGGAAGACGCCGCCGTGCAGCGGGCGCGGGCGGATGACGAGCCCGTCCTCGGTCTCGGCGACGTCGCCGCCGAGCTCGTTGATCTCCTTGGCGAGCGCGGCGAGCCGGTCGGTCTCGTGCAGCCGCAGATGCGCGATGCCGCGCAGCACGGACTCCGAGTCGGCCAGCGCCGCCACCGCGGCGATCACCGGGGTGAGCTCGCCGACCTCGTGCAGGTCGGCGTCGATGCCCGTGATCCGGCCGGTGCCGGTGAACGTCAGGCCCGCCTCGGTCAGTTCGCAGGAACCGCCCATGGCGGTGAAGATCTCGCGCAGCGCGTCGCCCGGCTGGGTGGTGCGCTCCGGCCAGTCGGGGATGGTGACCCGGCCGCCGGTGACGAGGGCCGCGGCCAGGAACGGCGCGGCGTTGGACAGGTCGGGCTCGACGACCAGGTCGCGGCCGAGCAGGGCGCTGGGGGAGACCCGCCAGACGTCCGGTTCGCCGCCCGCCTCGGGGGTGTCGACCTGGGCGCCGGCCGCGCGCAGCATGTCCACGGTCATCCGGATGTGCGGCAGCGAGGGCAGCGCGGAGCCGACGTGGCGGACCTCGACGCCCTGGTTGAAGCGCGGTCCGGACAGCAGCAGGGCGCTGACGAACTGGGAGGACGAGGAGGCGTCGATCTGCACCGGGCCGCCGTCGAGGGCGCCGGCGCCGTGGACGGTCAGGGGGAGCGCGCCGCGTTCGTTGTCGTCGATGCGCGCGCCGAGGGCGCGCAGTGCGTCGATCACGCCGTGCAGGGGGCGCTCGTAGCTGCGGGGGTCGCCGTCGAAGCGCACCGGGCCGTCGGCCAGCGCGGCCACGGGCGGCAGGAAGCGCATCACCGTGCCGGCGTTGCCGACGTCCACCGTGGCCGGGCCGTGCAGCCGGGCGGGGATGACGCGCCAGGCCTCGCCGGTGCCGTCCGGGCCCACGCCTTCCTCGATGCCGACGCCCATGGCGCGCAGCGCCTCGGCCATCAGCAGGGTGTCCCGGGAGCGCAGCGGCCGGCGCAGCCAGCCCGGCTCGGCGGCCAGGGCTGCCAGGACGAGGCCACGGTTGGTGACCGACTTCGATCCTGGCACCGTGACGGTCGCGTCGACGGCTCGCGTGGCGAGCGGTGCGGGCCAGAGATCGGTGTGCGCGGGGCTCTCGGTCATGCCCCTAACCTTACTGAGGTTCCGGGCGTGGTTCCGTCGTGCTTATTGCGCTCACACTCCGAGCAGCCACTGTCCCCCCGCCGCGAGCGAGCACAGGGTGACGGCGTGGAAGAGGAACAGCCAGGCTGCCGCCGGGACGTTCGTCAGCCGCGCCAGCTGGTCCGCGTCGGAGTCCGCGGCGCCCCCGCGGCGCCGCTTGCGCTGCAGCTCGAACGGCGGGCGGACGCCGCCCAGCAGCAGGAACCACACCACCCCGTACGCGAACGCGGCCTGCACCTGCGGTCCGGCCAGCCAGGACACCAGGACGAAGGCGGCGCCCGCGAGCACCACCGTCAGCATCCCGTAGGCGTTGCGGATCATCACCAGCATCGCGGCGAGCAGCACGGCCGCGCCCCACAGCAGGGCGGTGATGTGCCCGGCGGCCAGCAGCCCGGCGCCGGCCAGGCCCAGCAGGGAGGGCGCGGTGTAGCCCGCGGCGGCGGTCAGGATCATGCCGAGGCCGGTCGGCCGGCCGCGCGAGACGGTCAGCCCGGAGGTGTCGGAGTGCAGCCGGATGCCGTCCAGCCGGCGCCCGCTGAGCAGGGCGACGAGCGCGTGGCCGCCCTCGTGCGCAATGGTCACGGCGTTACGGGTGATGCGCCAGACGTTCCAGGGGACGACCGCGCCGAGGGCCACCGCGGCGGTGACGATCACCAGCCACAGCTCGGGGGCGGGCTGGCCGCCGACGACGCGGTCCCATAGCTCGGTGGCCGTGGTGCTGTCCATCGGTGATCCGCTCCTTGCGTCTTCGTGGCACTGTGGCACTCATGTGCGGTCGATATGCGGCGAGCCGGAGACCGGAGGATCTGGTCGGGCTCTTCGGGGTGGAGAAGTGGGAACCGGAGGAGACGCTGGCTCCGGACTGGAACGTGGCGCCGACGAAGAGCGTCCATGCGGTGCTCGAGCGTCCTTTGAAAGACGCAGCGGACCGGCGTCCGGTTCGTCAGCTGCGCGTTCTGCGCTGGGGGCTGGTCCCGTCGTGGGCCAAGTCGCCGGAGGGCGCGGCCCGGATGATCAATGCCCGGGCGGAGACGGTCCACGAGAAGCCGTCCTTCCGGAGGGCCTTCGAGTCCCGGCGCTGCCTGATCCCGGCGGACGGCTACTACGAGTGGGTCACGGGTACGCAGGAGCGCGAACTGGAGGAGCAGGGCCGCAGAAAGAGGGCCAGGAAACAGCCGTACTTCGTCACTCCCGCCGACGGTTCGGTGATGGCCATGGCCGGGGTGTACGAGTTCTGGCGCGACCCGACCCTGCCGCCGGACCACCCGCAGGCGTGGTGGGCCACCTGCTCGGTGATCACCACCGAGGCGGAGCAGGAGCCGTTCGCGGAGCAGGAGCCGTTCGCGGAGGCTGCGCCGTTCGCGGAGGCTGCGCCGTCCGCGGAGGCTGCGCCGTCCGCGGAGGCCGGCGAGCCCGGACCCCGCTCGCTCGCCGAGATCCACCCGCGGATGCCGCTGGTGCTGCCCCCGGACCGGTGGGCGGCCTGGCTGGACCCGACGTGCACCGATCCGGCGGAGCTGCGCCACCTGCTGGCCCCGCCCGCGCCCGGCTCGGTCCGGGCGTATCCGGTGGCCACGGCGGTCAGCGACGTCCGCAACAACGGCCCCGAACTGCTGAAGGAACTGCCTGCACCGGAGGAGACGACGCTGTTCTGACCCCGGTTGTCAGCGGGTGGCTGCAGGATGGGGACGTGACCGACACACCACAGAGCCATGCCGAGTCCGTGGACACCCCCGGCGGCGAGGCCCGGATCCACTGGTACCCCGCGGCGGGGAAGCCCCGTCTGGTGCTGGCCCTCGGGCACGGTGCGGGCGGCGGCGTCGAGGCGCGCGACCTGGCGGCCCTGGCCGCCGCCCTGCCCGGCGGCGGCGTCACCGTGGCCCTCGTCGAGCAGCCCTGGCGCGTGGCCGGCCGGAAGGTCGCACCCGCGCCCAAGGCGCTCGACGAGGCGTGGCGCGCCCTGTGGCCCGCGCTCGCCGCCCCCGGTGTGCCGGTGGTGGCCGGCGGCCGCAGCGCGGGGGCGCGCGTCGCGTGCCGCACGGCGCAGGAGCTCGGCGCAGCCGCCGTCCTCGCGCTGAGCTTCCCGCTGCACCCGCCGGGCAGGCCGGAGAAGTCCCGCGCGGACGAACTGACGGGGGCGGGCCTGCCCGTGCTCGTCGTGCAGGGCGCGCGTGACCCGTTCGGCCGCCCCGGGGAATTCCCGTCCGGCACCGCGCCCGTCGCCGTGCCTTTCGGGGACCACGGCTTCGCGGTGCCGAAGAAGGCGGACGTCACCCAGGAGGACGCCCTCGCGGTGATCACCGGTGCGGTGGCGGACTGGCTCGCGGGACTCCGGCTCCGGTGAAGCGGGAATGCGCTGCGCCGTGCGGCTGTTAACCGGACGTAGCAAAGCAACGCACCGGCACGACGTATGGAATGGGAGCTCCCCGCATGGGTTCGATCGCATGCCCGTCCCGCCCGCAGACGGCCGACCTCGGATGGGCGGTCATGGGCGCGGGCCTGCCGGCCGCGGCCGGAGCGGCGGGTGGACCGGATCGTCGTCTATTCTCCGAAACGAGCGGGTCCGTCTCCGGTCCCGCAGCGCTGCTGGAGGAGGTGGGTCCGGTCGCCGGTACCGACGCGGGGGAGCCCGTGGAGCGCACCGAGGGTGCGGGCACGGAGAGCGCCGCCGAGCGCAGTGCCCGTTTCGAGCGTGATGCGCTCACTTTCCTGGACCAGATGTATTCGGCCGCACTGCGCATGACGCGCAATCCCGCGGACGCCGAGGACCTGGTGCAGGAGACGTACGCCAAGGCCTACGCGTCCTTCCACCAGTTCCGTGACGGTACGAACCTCAAGGCGTGGCTCTACCGCATTCTGACCAACACCTTCATCAACTCGTACCGCAAGAAGCAGCGGGAGCCGCTGCGCAGCGCGTCCGAGGAGATCGAGGACTGGCAGCTGGCGCGCGCCGAGTCGCACATGTCGACCGGGCTGCGCTCCGCCGAGTCCCAGGCGCTCGACCACCTTCCCGACTCCGACGTCAAGGAAGCCCTCCAGGCCATTCCCGAGGAATTCCGCATAGCGGTCTACCTCGCGGACGTCGAGGGCTTTGCCTACAAGGAGATCGCGGACATCATGGGTACCCCCATCGGCACGGTGATGTCCCGGCTGCACCGTGGCCGCCGTCAGCTGCGCGGACTGCTGGAGGACTACGCCCGTGAGCGCGGTCTGGTCCCCGCAGGGGCCGGCAACGTGCCGAACGGTTCCGACGAGTCGCACAATCGGAAAGGCTCGGACTCATGAGCTGCGGAGAGCCGCACGAGACGGACTGCTCTGAAGTCCTCGACCATCTCTACGAGTTCCTCGACCACGAGATGCCCGAGGGCAAGTGCGCCGACTTCGAGGTGCATATCGACGAATGCTCGCCCTGCCTGGAGAAGTACGGCCTGGAACAGGCGGTGAAGAAGCTCGTCAAGCGCTGCTGCGGCCATGACGACGTGCCCGCCGACCTGCGCTCGAAGGTGATGGGCCGGATCGAGATGATCCGGGCCGGCCAGGCCGTGCCCGAGCAGGACGTGGTGGCCGAGGCCAAGGCGGCCGAGGCCGAGGCGCGCAGCGTCGCCCAGGACCGGTAGCCCGCCCCTCGCGGGGGCGGGTGCGCCCGCAGGGGTTCCGGACCGGTTCCGGGGTGATCCAAACCACCGCACCGGGGAACGTCACCCGAACGGACGGTCCAATACCCGGATCCCGTTTGCCCGGCCCGTCGGAAGCCTATTCTCCCCAACCTGACGTCATGTCCGGGACGGTACGGGGAGGGGCGCGCCATGGGGGCACTTCCGGTGGCCGCGCGCGGCTACATCGCCTGCGTGGTGCTGGCCGCCGCGGTGTGCGTCCTGCCCGCCGTGCGCCCCGGAGCGGGTGTTCCCTGGGGTGCGGTGCTGCTCCTCGCGGCCGTCTGCGCGGTGTGCGAGCGGATGCCGCGCTGTGCGCCCGTCCTCCCCGTGCTGCTCGCCGGGGCCTTCCTGCTGCCGCCCGCCGCCGCGGGGCTGGTCGCGGTGCCCGGTGCGCTCGCCGGGCGGGGGGAGCTGCGGCCGGTGTGGGTGCGGCGGCTGTGGCATGCGGGGCAGTACGTGCTGGCGGGGGGCCTGGCCTCGGTGGTCTTCGCGCATGTGCCCGGCGGCCCCGGCCTTCCGTACGCGCTGTTGCCCGCCCTGGCGGCGGGCGTCGTCTTCGCCCTGGTCATGGTCGGTCTGGACGGCGGCGCCCTGGTCACCGCCGAGGGCCGGCCGCCGCGCTCGGCCTGGCGGGGCCGGCTGCCCGGCGCACTGGTGCCCCCGCTGGTCCACGGCCCGGCGGGGCTGATGATGGCCGTCCTGTGGCACAGCGTCTACGGTCCCGTGGCGGCGCTGCTGGTGCTGCTGCCGCTGTCCATCTCCTCCTGGGTCCTCGACCGCTGCCGCCGTGAACGGGCCGCCCACCAGGCCACGGTGCGGGCCCTGGTGCAGGCCGTCGACCTCAAGGACCGCTACACGCGCGGCCACAGCGAGCGCGTGGGCCGTGCGTCGGTGCTGATCGCCCGCGAGCTGGGCATGAGCGGGGAGCGCCTGGAAGCGCTGCGCTTCGCGGGCATCCTGCACGACGTGGGCAAACTCGGCGTGCCCACCCGGGTGTTGCGCAAGGACGGGCCGCTCACGCCCGAGGAGCGGCGGGTGATCGAGCTGCATCCCGAGTACGGGCACGAGATGGTCCGCGGCATCGGCTTCCTCGACGAGGCGCGGGCGGCGATCCTCCACCACCACGAGCGCCTGGACGGCAGCGGCTACCCCTACGGTCTGACGGGTCCTCAGATCCCGGAGTTCGCAAGGGTGGTGGCGGTCGCCGACGCCTTCGACGCGATGACCTCGACGCGCAGCTACCGGCGCGCGCGGCCGGTGCCCGCGGCCCTGGAGGAGCTGGACCGCTGCGCCGGAACCCAGTTCGACCCGCGCATGGTGGAGGCGCTCTCCCAGGCCCTGACCCACCACCGCTGGCACCCGGCGCCGCCCCCGCCGGAACTCGCCGCCCAGGCCAGCCGAAACGTCCCTTCTGATCGCCTCGATCACTCTGATCACCCTGACTGTTCTGCTCAGCCTTCCGCCGCCGGGCCGGCCCGGCACCCCGGGGGCCCCGGATGACGGGCCGAACACCGGGAGCGACTCCGCCGCCGGGCACCGCGGAGGCCGAGGAGCCCGCCGCCCCGGACGGGGCGGCGTTCGCTGCGGGCGGGGGCCAGGAGTGCGGACGGGTGTCCGTGCCGGGGGCCCGTGCCCGTTCCGCCTCCGCCGCTGCGGTGGCACCGGCGCAGGCACCGCCCGGGGCGGGAAGCCGCGGGGCGCCCGGCCCGCTCCCCGCGGTGGGCCGCCCCCGCCGGGCCCCCGAGGACGCCCCGCACCCGTCCGGGGAGCCGGAGCACCGCCCCTGCGGGGCGGCGCCGGACCCCGCCCCCCGCATCCCGCCCGGCGCCCGCCCCCGCAGGCGCTGGGTCGTGCGCGGGGTGCACGCCGCCGCCGGGACCGCGGCGCTGGTCGCGCTGCTGTGGACCGCGTGGCGCGGTGTCGCGCAGCCCGGCGTCGCCCTGGCCTACGGGATCCTCATCGCGCTCGGCGAGGCCGCCCGGCGGCGGCCGCGCAGCGGCGGGGTGCGGGAGACGGCGCCCGTGAGCGCCGCCGCGACCCTCGCCTACGCGCTGCTCGGCGAGGTCGGCGGGCGGCCGGCCTCGCACGGGGCGCCGCAGGTCGTGGCCGTGGTGCTCGGCGCCACCCTCGCCGGGGCCGTCGGCCGCCCGCCCGCCGTCGACCGGCTCGCCCGCCGCGTCCTGAACGCCGGTTTCGCCGCCACCTGCTTCCAGCCCCTGCAGCACGCGGGCACGCCCGGCCCCGGCCCGTACTACGCACTGTTCCTGCTGCTCCTGCTCGTCCTCACCGCCCTGTGCGACGCGGTGCTCGCCGCCGCCCTCACCCGGGCCCGCACCGGGAGCCCGTACGGCCCGCTGCTGCGCGAGGAGCTGCGCACCCTGCCCGGCATCGGCTCGGCGATCTGTGCGACCGGCGTCGTGATGGCCCTCGCGGTGGCCGTCGCCGGGCTGTGGGCGCTGCCCGTCTTCTGCCTCCCGCTGCTGGTCACCCAGCTGTCGATCCACCGCTACGAGGCCGTGCGCGCCACCCGCCGGCAGACCATCGCCTCGCTGGCCCGGGCGACCGAGATCGCCGGCTACACCCCGGCCGGCCACGCCCGCCGCGTCGCCGCGCTCGGCCTGGCCGTGGGCCGGGAGCTGGGCCTGTCCGACGCGGAGCTCACCGTCGTGGAGTACGCGGCGCTGATGCACGACATCGGCCAGCTGTCGCTCGTCGACCCGGTGCCCGAGGGCGCGACCGAGCCGCTGGCCCCGGAGGAGCGCCGCCGCATCGCGCTGCTGGGCGCGGCCGTGGTCCGCAAGACCGGCGTCCCGGCCGACGTCGCCCTGGTGGTCGAACGGCAGGCCGATCCGTACCGCGAGCAGCCGCTCGCCGCCCGCGTCGTGCGGACCGTCAACGCCTACGACGACCTCACCGCCGACCCGGCGTGCGGCCCGCTGCGCGCCCTGGAGCGGCTGCGGCTGGCGACGGCGCACGACCACGAGCCCCGGGTGGTGGAGGCGCTCGCGAGGGTGCTCGCACGCGGCGGCCCCGCTCCACCGGGGCCGTGAAAGTGCGGGCAAACCCGGAGTAGTCCGCTGAACCCACGGGTAATGAGCGGGCGTCCGGAAGGACATGGTTGGATGCGAAGAAGACGAAGAGAATGGCGAGAAAGCGGAATCGGGGGGTGTCGTGCGCGCCGTCGTCGGCAAGGAGGAGGCATGGAGGGCGGCAGCGCTCCCCGGAGCGAATGCGGTGCGGCCGGCGACCGTCGGTGAGGACGGCGGCCGGTACCGGGACCATCCGGCGTGGTTGCACGCAGAAACCGGCAGGCGGGAATCGTGAGGATCTTCGGCAGGGTGCGGCACCGGCCTTCCGCCTCGTGGCGGCAGGCGACGGACCGTGCCTTCACACTCATCGGCGACGGCCGGTACGAGGACGCGGGCGCCCTGCTGACGCGCGCGGCCGACATGGAGCCGTGGCTGTCCGAGTCGTGGTTCAACCTCGCGCTGCTGCACAAGTTCCGCCACGACTGGGAGCAGGCGCGCGCCGCGGGCCTGCGCGCCGTGGCCCTGCTGGACCGTGAGGCGGGCGCTCCCGACTGGTGGAACGTGGGCATCGCGGCCACCGCCCTGCAGGACTGGCCGCTGGCCCGCCGCGCCTGGCAGGCGTACGGGCTGCGGGTGCCCTCCGAGGGCGGCCCGGCCGGTGAGCCGGTCGGCATGGAGCTGGGCAGCGCGGCCGTGCGGCTCTCCCCGGAGGGCGAGGCGGAGGTCGTGTGGGGCCGTCGGCTCGACCCGGCGCGCATGGAGGTGCTCTCCATCCCGCTGCCGTCCTCGGGCCGCCGCTGGGGCGAGGTCGTGCTGCACGACGGCGTCCCGCACGGAGAGCGGGTCACCGCCGCCGGGCCCTCGTACCCGGTCTTCGACGAGATCGAGCTGTGGGCCCCGTCCCCCGTGCCGACCTGGGTGGTCCTCCTGGAGGCCGCCACCGAGGCCGACCGGGACGCCCTGGAGCGGCTCGCCGCCGACGCCGGCTTCGCCGCCGAGGACTGGTCCTCGTCCGTGCGCCTGCTGTGCCGTACGTGCTCGGAGAGCCGGATGCCCAGCGACGAGGGCGACGGCGAGCACCTGGACCCGCACGACCACAGTGAGCCCGGCCACCCCGGCCCGCTCGGCCACCGCACGGCCGGCTCCGGCTCCCTGTGGGTGCCCGAGCGCGAGTGCGGCATCGCGGCCCCTGCGGGCCTGGTGCGGGGACTGCTGGACGGCTGGGTCGCCGACAGCCCGGACACCCGGGAATGGCGGGATCTCGAAGAGGTCTGCTGAGCGGTGGCCCGTGCTCCCCGTACCCTGTATGAGCCCTGTGGATTCCGGGCACGATATTGCTTTCGGGTTGTGAGAGAGGCATACGGCGGACATGGCGCAGCAAGACACTGAGCACTCGGTGAACAGCGAGTTCATCGTGGACACCGAGGACTGCGAGGAGCGCGAGCGCGCCCATCGCGAGCGCGGCACCTCCCGCCCGATCACCGTCGTCGGCAACCCCGTCCTGCACCGCGAGTGCCAGGACGTGACCGAGTTCGACGACAAGCTCGCCGAGCTCGTCGACGACATGTTCACGAGCCAGCGCACCGCCGAGGGCGTCGGCCTCGCGGCCAACCAGATCGGCGTCGACCTCAAGGTCTTCGTCTACGACTGCATGGACGACGAGGGCGTCCGGCACGTCGGCCACGTCTGCAACCCCGTCCTCGAGGACCTGCCGGCCGACCGCCGCGTCCTCGACGACTCCAACGAGGGCTGCCTGTCCGTCCCGACGGCCTACGCCCCGCTGGCCCGCCCCGACTACGCGGTCGTCAGCGGCCAGGACATGAAGGGCAACCCGATCCGCGTCGAGGGCACGGGCTACTTCGCCCGCTGCCTCCAGCACGAGACGGACCACCTCTACGGGCGCCTGTACATCGACCGCCTCTCGAAGCGGGAGCGGCGCGATGCGCTGCGGCAGATGGAGGAGGGTACGCCGCGGTACCCGGTCGTCGCCAACGACTAGTCGTCACGGCCGAAGGGCCCGTACGGAACATTCCGTTCCGTACGGGCCCTTCGTTCGTCTGCAGGGAGGCGGTCTCTAGAACTCGTCGTCGAACGAGACCGTGCCCTCGACCGCCACCTGGTAGGCGGAGGCGCGGCGCTCGAAGAAGTTGGTCAGCTCCTGGACGTTCTGCAGCTCCATGAAGGAGAACGGGTTCTGCGAGCCGTAGACCGCCGGGAAGCCGAGGCGCTGCAGGCGCTGGTCGGCGACGCACTGGAGGTATTCGCGCATCGACTCGGTGTTCATGCCCGGCAGGCCCTCGCCGCACAGGTCACGGCCGAACTGCAGCTCGGCCTCGACGGCCTCCTCGAGCATGTCGGTGACCTGCTGCCGGAGTTCGTCGTCGAAGAGCTCGGGCTCCTCCTGGCGCACGGTGTCGACGACCTCGAACGCGAAGTTCATGTGCATCGTCTCGTCGCGGAACACCCAGTTGGTGCCGGTCGCCAGGCCGTGCAGCAGGCCGCGGCTGCGGAACCAGTACACGTACGCGAACGCGCCGTAGAAGAACAGGCCTTCGATGCACGCGGCGAAGCAGATCAGGTTGAGCAGGAAGCGGCGGCGGTCGGCCTTCGTCTCCAGCCGGTCCAGCTTCTCGACCTCGTTGATCCACTTGAAGCAGAACTGCGCCTTGTCGCGGATGGACGGAATGTTCTCCACCGCGTCGAACGCGGCGGCGCGCTCCTCCGGGTCGGGCAGGTAGGTGTCGAGCAGCGTCAAGTAGAACTGGACGTGCACGGCCTCCTCGAAGAGCTGCCGCGACAAGTACAGGCGCGCCTCGGGGGAGTTGATGTGCTTGTACAGCGTCAGCACGAGGTTGTTCGCGACGATCGAGTCACCGGTCGCGAAGAACGCGACCAGGCGGCCGATCATGTGCTGCTCGCCCGGCGAGAGCTTGGCGAGGTCGGCGACGTCGGAGTGGAGGTCGACCTCCTCGACGGTCCAGGTGTTCTTGATCGCGTCGCGGTAGCGGTCGTAGAAGTCCGGGTACCGCATGGGACGCAGGGTCAGCTCGAAGCCCGGGTCGAGCAGGTTCTTCTGGCGTTCGGCGGACATTACTGGCAGGCCTCGCAGGACTCGGGGTTTTCCAGGGAGCAGGCGATGGCGTCCGCGTCGGGCGCGGCCTGCTGCAGGGGGACGGGGGCGGACGCGGCGGTGGAGCCGGAGGCCGCGCGGGCGATGCGGGTCGCCGGGCGCGAACGCAGGTAGTACGTCGTCTTGATGCCCTGCTTCCAGGCGTACGCGTACATCGAGCTGAGCTTGCCGATGGTGGGCGAGGCCATGAAGAGGTTCAGCGACTGGCTCTGGTCCAGGTACGGCGTGCGGGCCGCGGCCATGTCGATCAGGGAGCGCTGCGGGACCTCCCAGGCGGTGCGGTACAGGTCGCGCACCTCCTGCGGGATCCACTTCAGGTCCTGGATCGAGCCGTTGGCATCGGTCATCGCGTCGCGCGTGGTGGAGTCCCACACGCCGAGCTGCTTCAGGTCCTCCACCAGGTAGGTGTTGACCTGGAGGAACTCACCGCTGAGGGTCTCGCGCTTGAAGAGGTTGGAGACCTGCGGCTCGATGCACTCGTAGACACCGGCGATCGAGGCGATCGTGGCGGTCGGGGCGATGGCGAGCAGCAGCGAGTTGCGCATGCCGGTCTTCGCGATCCGGGCGCGCAGGGTGTCCCAGCGCTCCGGCCAGGTGGCCGTGGCGTCCGCGTAGTGGTCGGGGTGCAGCACGCCGCGGGCGGTGCGGGTGGCCTCCCAGGCCGGGTGCGGGCCGTGCCGCTCGGCGAGGTCGGCCGAGGCCTCGTACGCCGCGAGCATGATGCGCTCGGAGATGCGGGTGGAGAGCGCCTTCGCCTCGGCGGAGTCGAAGGGCAGCCGCAGCCGGAAGAAGACGTCCTGCAGGCCCATCAGGCCCAGACCCACCGGGCGCCAGCGGGAGTTGGACGAGCCCGCCTGCTCGGTCGGGTAGAAGTTGATGTCCACGACGCGGTCGAGGAAGGTGACCGCCGTGCGGACCGTGCGGTCCAGCTTCTCCCAGTCCATCCCGCCGTCGGCACCCAGGTGCGCGGCGAGGTTGACCGAACCGAGGTTGCAGACGGCCGTCTCGCCGTCGTTCGTGACCTCGAGGATCTCGGTGCACAGGTTGGACGAGTGGACGACGGCGCCCGGCTCGGCGGTCTGGTTGGCGGTGCGGTTGGAGGCGTCCTTGAACGTCATCCAGCCGTTGCCGGTCTGCGCGAGGGTGCGCATCATGCGGGCGTAGAGCACACGGGCCGGGATCTGCTTGACGGCCTTGCCCTCGGCCTCGTACGTGCGGTACGCGGCGTCGAACTCGTCGCCCCACAGGTCGACCAGGTCGGGGGTGTCCGCCGGGGAGAACAGCGACCAGTCGGCGTCCGCCTCGACGCGGCGCATGAACTCGTCCGGAATCCAGTGCGCGATGTTGAGGTTGTGGGTGCGGCGGGCCTCTTCGCCCGTGTTGTCGCGAAGCTCCAGGAACTCCTCGATGTCCGCGTGCCAGGTCTCCAGGTAGACGCAGGCCGCGCCCTTGCGCCGGCCGCCCTGGTTGACCGCGGCGACGGAGGCGTCGAGGGTGCGCAGGAACGGCACGATGCCGTTGGAGTGCCCGTTGGTGCCGCGGATCAGCGAACCGCGGGAGCGGATGCGGGAGTAGGAGAGCCCGATGCCGCCCGCGTGCTTCGACAGCCGCGCGACCTGGTGGTAGCGGTCGTAGATCGAGTCCAGCTCGTCCAGCGGCGAGTCCAGCAGGTAGCAGGACGACATCTGCGGGTGGCGCGTGCCGGAGTTGAACAGCGTGGGGGAGGAGGGCAGGTACGAGAGCGTGCTGGTGAGCCGGTAGAGCTCGGCCACGTCCTCCAGGGCCCGGACGGAGCGGTCCTCGGCCAGACCGCAGGCGACGCGCAGCAGGAAGTGCTGCGGGGTCTCGATCACGTTGCGGGTGATCGGGTGCCGGAGCAGGTAGCGGCTGTGGAGCGTCCGCAGGCCGAAGTACCCGAACCGGTTGTCGGCACCGTCGGCGAGGGCGTTCTCGACGAGGGCGTCGAGCCGCTCGGCGTGCTCGGCCACGAACGCGGCGGTCTCGTCGGCGATCAGGCCCTCACGGTGCCCGACGGCGACGGAGGCGGAGAAGGAGACCGCGCCCTGGCCGGCCGCCTCCTCCCGGATGGCGAGGGTGAGCAGCCGCGCCGCGAGCCGCGAGTACTCCGGCTCCTCGGCGATCAGCCCCGCGGCGGCCTCGGTGGCCAGGGACCGCAGCTCCGCCTCGTCCGACCCCGGGTGCCGGCCGCGCAGCGCGGCGGCGGCGACCTTGCCGGGGTCGGTGGCGGGCAGATCGGCGGTGAGATCGGTCAGGGTGCGCAGCAGCGCGGTCCCGGGACCTCCGGTCTCCTCCGCAGTGGCTGCTGAGACCGGATCGGCGGGCGCGATGGTCACGTGTGGCTCTCCCTCGCTCGGCTGGTCGGCTGGGGCCGCTCGGGAGGCGCTCGACGGATCGCGTACCGGCACACTTCTTCGGGGCATGCCGGACAGCGCCCATCGGCCCAACCCGCGAGGCCCGGACGTGTTCGTCACCCATGCCGGGCCCTGGGACGGCTCGGACGTGGGCGCGCTGACGGCAGGTCCTCGGACTTGTGGAGCGCATATGCGCATACATTCACCGTTGCGGGACAGTTCCGGATTTCCACCGGATTCCCCTGCGACGACAGCGAGGACGAGCATACATCTAGTGCCGGGGGTCGGGAGCGCCCCCACATGTTGTGTCGGCGCGTCGTCGAGCGGTTGCGGAATGTGCTAACGGACGGGGGCGTTGGGAACCGTTGCGGAGGTGCGGTGGCGGCGCGGTGAGGGGGGTTCAGGGGGCTTCGGGAGGGGCCTCACGGTGGACCCAGGAGGGCCTCAGGAGGGCCGGAAACAGCCGGGGACCGCCCGAGGGCGATGGGGACCGGCGTGGGGCCTTGTCATGCCCCGCAGCCCGATGCAGGGTGCCACCCATGAGGTTCAGCTACGCAATGCTCCCCGACTACCCGGTCCACGAGTCGCTGGCTGCCATCCGTCTCGCCGACGAACTCGGCTTCCACGCCTGCTACGCCGCCGACGAGACCTGGCACAAGGACCTGTGGCAGCTGTTCGCCGTCGCTGCCGGCCGGACGCGTGCCCTGCGCCTCGGGCCCAGCGTCTCCCCGGTCCTGCTGCGCGAACCCGCCCTGATCGCCCAGGCAGTGGCAACCCTGGACGAACTGTCCGGCGGCCGCGCCGAAGTCGTGCTGTCCAGCGGCAACTTCGGACTGCTCGCCCAGCACGGCATCGCATCGGCCGGCAACCGCCCGCTGTCGCGGGTCAAGGAGGCCCACCACGTCGTCCGTACGCTCCTCGACCACGGCAGCATCACGTACCGGGGCGACTTCCACTCCTACGACGGGCTGTTCACCTTCGCCCGCCCCGTCCAGGCCAGAGTGCCGGTCAAGCTCGGGGCCATGCGCGGCCCGAAGTCGTTCGAGGCGGCAGGCGAACTCTCCGACGGCTGCCACCACGCGCTCGGCTACAGCCGTGAGGCATGCGAGTACGCCGTCCGGCACATCAGGGCCGGTGCCGAACGCGCCGGCAAGGACTGGACCTCGCTCGACATCGGCGCCTGGGTCGTCTTCGCCACGGGCCCCGACTCCGCGCAGGCCAAGGAGGCCGCGCGCAGCATGGTCGGCATCTACGCGTCCTCCATGCCGGAGGAACTGCTGCACCGCAACGGCGTCGACCCCAGCGCCCTCAAGCCCGTGATCGAGGCGATCGCTGCGGGCGACCTGGCCCGCGGCATCCAGCTCACCCCGCCCGCGGCAGCCGACCGGCTGTCCATCGCGGGCACGCCCGAGGAGTGCCTGGAGAAGATCCGTACGCAGATCGCCCCGGCAGGCGTGAACCACATGATCTGCGCTGTGACGGACCGGACACTGGTCAAGGCCTTCACGGGCCGCGACCTTCCGGACGTTGCCGACGTCCCTGCCCAATTGCGGCTCATCCACGAGCGGATCATGCCCGCGTTCGCGTGATCGCGTGATCCGGGTGTCGTCAGGCCGGTGCGGCGCGGCGCGAGTGGCCTCCGGCCGGTCACGTCCCGCTGCGTGCCGGACGCAGACGGACGAACGTAACGGCCGCGTGCACGGCGAGGGCGACCGGCACGGAGAGGAGGAGGCTCCACGGAGCGATGCCCAGTGCAGCGAGGAGGCAGAGGAACGGAACGGTCAGCAGGGTGGGGACCGTGGACAGCAGGGCGATACGGGTCCGGGCGGGACGGTTCATGACCGGGTCTGCTCCTCGGTGCTGCGGCGGGCGAGGTCCAAGTAGTCGGCGAGCGCGTGCCATTCGTCCGCAGAGGCGGCGGCAGCCGGATCACCCGACATGGCCGCCGGGTCCTCGTACCAGGCCGCCCGCACACCGGCGCCGATCCCCGCATCGCCGCCGCCGAACAGGGTGCTCAACTCGGCCATGCGGGCCACCAGCCGCCGGACCCTCCGGTCGGCGGGCGGAACCCCGTCGGCGCGGAGCCGCTCCGCCCTCCGGTACAGCTCGGGCCACTCGATCTCCAGGAGG
The DNA here is from genome assembly GCF_058146165.1 of Streptomyces sp. AM25. Lineage (NCBI taxonomy): Bacteria > Bacillati > Actinomycetota > Actinomycetes > Kitasatosporales > Streptomycetaceae > Streptomyces > Streptomyces sp. AM25. Next base: position 202,716 of record NZ_JBKIWN010000008.1, read on the forward strand.
TAGTGCATCGCGGGCCCGAGCGCCGCGGCCCGCGCCTCCAGCACCTGCATCTGCTCGTCGTCCAGATGTCGGCGCAGCGTGCGCTCGCCCCCGGGCCCCGTACCGCCGATCGCGCACAGCGCGTCCCACAGCACGCCGGTGCTCGGCGCGCGTCCGGCGTCGAGGGCGTCGCCGAGCTGCGCGAGCCGCTGCTGCAGGGAACCGAGCGCGGTGAGCGACGCCTCGACCGTCGCGAGGTGGTCCCGCACGAGCCGCGCGGGGTCGACGCCGGTGTCGAGACAGACGGCGATGCTCTCCAGACTCAGCCCCAGCCTGCGCAGGGCCAGCACCTGGTACAGCCGGACGCGGACGAGATCGTCCTCCGTGTACTCCCGGTGCCCGCCGGCGGTGCGCTGGGAGGGGCTGAGCAGTCCGATGTTGTCCCAGTGGTGCAAGGTGCGCACGGTGAGTCCGCTGGCCTCGGCGAGCGGACCCACTTTCCAGGTCGTGGTCATGGAGCAACCATGCGTCCTCACACGACGTGAGGTTCAAGCCGTGCGCCGGCGGAGCGGACTCAGTGCCCGCCCGGACCTGCCGCTCCTGCCGTGGCCGGCGGCAGGTCCGGGCTGACGCCCGGGTCGGCTGCGTCGGCCGTGTAGTCCGACGCCGACGTCCGGTCGACGCCGTCCGGTGCCCCGACCGCCTTGAGGACGAAGGTCAGGACGACGACCACGAGCACGTTCAGCACGAAGGCCGTCAGGCCGATGTACCCCTTCTCCCCGATGAACGGAATCAGGTTGGTGTTGCCGAAGTGATCCTGCGTGGCGCTCGGTGTCTCGTACGCCCGCCACGTCCCGTACCCCATCCCGACGGCCCACCCCGCGAGCAGCGCCCAGCGGTGCGGCCACCGCGTGAAGAGGCCGCCGACGAGCGCGGGAACCGTCTGGAGAATCCAGATGCCGCCCAGCAGCTGGAAGTTGATGGCGACCGTCTTGTCCATGGTGAGCACGAAGACCAGCGCCCCGACCTTCACCAGCAGTGAGGCGAGTTTGGAGACCTTGGCCTCGTGCTCGGGCGAGGCGTCCGGCCGGATGAAGTCCTTGTAGATATTGCGCGTGAAGAGATTCGCGGCTGCGATCGACATGATGGCGGCGGGGACCAGTGCCCCGATACCGATGGCCGCGAAGGCGACCCCCGTGAACCAGTCCGGGAACATGTCCGCGAAGAGCTGCGGAATCGCCAACTGCCCGTTCTGCACCTTGATTCCGGCGGCGACGGCCATGAATCCGAGCATGGCCAGCAGCCCGAGCATCAGCGAATACAGCGGCAGAATGGTGGTGTTGCGCCGGATGACGTTGCGGTTCTTGCTGGAGAGGACGGCCGTCACCGAGTGCGGGTACAGGAACAGCGCCATCGCCGAACCGAGCGCGAGCGTCGCGTACGCCCACTGCGCCTGCGGCCCCGTGACGAGCGAGCCGCGCGGCTGGCCGGTGGCGGGGTTGACCGCGGCGAATGCGTGGCCGGACTTGCTGAAGATCTCGCCGAATCCGCCGAGCTTGAGGGGAATGTAGATGATGGCGACGGCGATGACGATGTAGATCAGCGCGTCCTTGACGAACGCGATGAGGGCGGGCGCCCGCAGCCCGGAGGAGTACGTGTACGCCGCCAGCACGCCGAAGGCGATGAGCAGCGGCAGATCCTTCACGAACCAGTTCGCGTTCGTTCCGCCGCCCACGCCCATGACGTCCAGGACGGCCTGGATGCCGACCAGTTGGAGCGCGATGTACGGCATGGTCGCCAGAATTCCGGTCAGCGCGAGGGCGAGCGAGAGGCCCCTGGAACCGAACCGCCCGCGGACGAAGTCCGAGGACGTCACGTACCCGTGCTTGTGCGCGACGGACCAGAGACGGGGGAGGAAGGTGAAGACGAGCGGATAGCAGAGGATCGTGTACGGAACGGCGAAGAATCCGGCCGCCCCGCCCGCGTAGATCGCCGCCGGAACGGCGACGAAGGTGTACGCGGTGTAGAGATCGCCGCCGAGCAGGAACCAGGTGACCCAGGTGCCGAACGACCGCCCGCCGAGCCCCCATTCGTCGAGGCTGTCCGCGTTCTCGGCCCGCCGCCATTTCGCGGCCAGGAATCCCATGACGGTGACGGCGAGGAAGAAGACGATGAAGACGGCGAGGGCCACGCCGTTGACGCCGTGCGCGGTGCCGTTCACTGCGGCTCACCCCCTCGGCGCGCCCGTTCGTGGCGCCGGACGAGAACGTAGGCGATGATCGTGAGCAGGGTCGAGAGGACCACCCACAGCATCTGGTACCAGTAGAAGAACGGGATGCCGATGAGGGTGGGCGTGAGCCGGGAGTAGGAGTCGACCCAGAGCATCGCCCCGAAGGGGACGGCCAGACATATCCCGGCCACGACGAGCGGCACGGTGACGACGGGGCGGGTGCGCCCACTGGTGTTCTCGGGGTTGTTCTCGGGTGGTTCTGGTGGTGCCGACATGCGGTGACTCCGTCCGTCCCCGGTGCGAGTGATCACTTACGTGATGCGCACGAAATGTAGGCGAGGGGCGCGGCGGCGTCACCCCCTGTCCGGATTTCGGTATGGCAACGTCACGTTGGGGTGATGCCGAGCGCTTCGCGGAGGGCGGCCATGCCGCGATGGGTTGCGGCGACGGACGGGGCCGCGGTGGCCGCTGCGCGGCGGCAGTCGCGGCACCGGTCTTCGTCGGCGGCGGGGCGGAACACGCGGCCGCAGGGGCCGCTGCACGAGCGCAGCGGATTGGGAGCCGGCTTGGGTTCCGGCGCGGGATCCGGCAACTTCCGCACGAGCCGGTCGCGCACGATCCCGGCGGTGGAGTGGATGCACTCGGGGAGCCCGGAGGTGAGCGCGAAGCGCAGGTCGGCGAGGGTGGCACCGCGGAGCAGCCATTCGCCTGCCAGCGGGGCGAGTTGGCGCAGCTCGCTCCTGCTGAGACGGAGCCGCCGCTCGCCGCGGGCGACGGCGGCGAGGGCCTGGGCTCCGCGCTCGGCGAGCGGGTGGGGAGGGTGGGAGGTGTCTTCCTCGGTGTTGCTTTGGGAACGACCGACGGCCCGAGTCTTCGGCTCACCGACGGCCGGTTCTGGAGCAGTCGGTTGCGGAACGCGGCCGTCCCGTACGGCGATCGCTTCGGTGGCCGTCAACGGCACGTTGGAGATCACCTGCGGCCGGGACCAGCGCCCGGCCGGGTCCTGGGTCCGCCACTCGTGCAGATACCCCTCGGCAAGCAACTCGTGCTTCGCACGGTTGAACGCGGCCTTCTTGATCCCGGCACGCTGCGCGGACTCGTAGAGCGGCTCGCTCGCGGAGTCCGGGAGCGACAGCTGCCAGAGCAACAGGCGGACGGCGTCGGAGGAGAGGCGGGGATGGCGGATGATCTCGTTGGGAACCTGGGAGAAGAAGCGTGCAGGGGGGATAGCATGCCGGTGCATCTGCGGGAGGTCCGATCTCCTGGTGGTGAAGACCCCCTGTGCCGGTTGCCGCCGGTGCGGGGGGTCGCTTGTTGCGGCCACCGTAGCGGGGCGGGAACCAAGTGAGTCGGGTTCCGAGGGAAGTTGGGACATCGACGCTTGCGTCTGGTAGAGGGCACGGGTAAGGCCACTGGTGTGTGTTCAGTCGGCCAGAGCTTCCAAGAAGTAGTCGTGCGTACGCAGATCGAAGCGGATACCTGTGATCTGGCCAATGGCGGTTGCGTGGCCCTCAAGCCGGTCAGCGCCACTCCGGCGGGATATTGCTCAGCTGCGCTTGAGGGTCTCAGGCGGGAGGCTCCACGGCTCGGCTACTCCACGCCCTCCGGCATATAGGTCTGGATCTGGATCACGCTGCCATGGAGAACCAGGCTCCCAGCGAACCCACGACTGCGCACACAAAAACCAGCTGCAACTGCAGTCCGACGGAAAGGGCGTTGTCACGGCTTTCTCCGTGCTGTGCCATATTCAATGTCTTTTCCCGAAGCTCCTTTCGGTGGCCAAGGAAAGCGATCGGGAAGGCGAAGATGCCGAATGAGTACAGCGGAAGCAGCACTTCCGGCCCGACGTTCTTTGCCAGAGCGGAAAGCGCTGCGAAGGCCGCCGCAGCTGCGGGCGCAAGAGAGATCTGAATCTTGTACCGGCGATTCGGCATGAGCGGCACGAAGAACAGCAGGAAGAATATCGTCACCGCGACAGCGGCGGACCACCAGATGTGCAGGGGGAGGGAGGGGGGATGCATGATGCCTTCCTTGATCCTGTGGGGCCCGCCGAGGGCGGGCCCCACAGTTTTTGTTTCGCCGAGTGTTCAGCTGACGGTTCGCTTGCCGGGGCGAATCGGGACGATGAGGCCTCGCAGCCTCATCGTCCTACGCCCTGGGGTCCGTCCATCACTTTACCAAGTGAATAGGCCAACGATGGGGGAGACGGCCGACTGCACAGCGCTCACCGTCCTTTCCGCCTTTGTCAGAACACCGTTGCCCAGGACCTTCGCCCCGATTCCTATTGCCTTTCCAATGCTACCCATGATTCCGCCGACCGCCAGGCCCGTAACGGCGCTCATCATGCTGTCGCTGCCGAATCCGTCTGCATACCAGGCCAGTCCGGCGCTGATTCCACCAGCAGCAATCGAGGACAGCCCCAGAACAGGTGTGGCGATGAGGTCGGCACCCGGAATCAGAGCGGAACCCGCCGCCATCAATCCCAGGACGGTACTGGCGCGGTTCCAGTACTGTGCCCATTCACGTGCTCCTTCCTTGCCGTCGGGCGGCGTGAACTTGCACACGTCGTACTTGGGGTCGTTGAAGGGCTCGGTGCCGTTCTTCGAATTCTCCTTGGCCTGCTCGGCTGCCTTGGCCGCAGCCGCTGCCTGTTCCTGCTGGCGCTTCTGGGTGGCAATGGTGTTGGCTTCGCTGGCAGCCTGGGACGCCGCTTGGGCGTCCTTGCCCGCGGCCGCTGCGGACTCGCGGGCGCCGGCGGCCGACGCCTGTGCGCTGGAAGCCGAGTTCACAGCTTCACGAGCGGATGCCTCGGCCTGGCTGGCCGAGTAGTTGGCCTGGCGGCTGGCCTGCTGGGCGGTTGTTGCGGCGTCCTTGGCCTTCTTGGCGGATTCCGCTGCCGAAGCTGCCGAACGATCGGCTTCGCGAGCCTTGTTCTGTGCCTCCTCGGCGTAGCCCTTGGCCTGATTGGCCGAGGCCCTGGCCTTGTCGGCCCACTCGCCGGCTTCCTTGGCCTTGTTGCGTGCCTTCTCGGCCACCTCATAAGCCAGTGCCGCGTTTTCGTTCGCAAGAGCTGCGGCACGTGCGGCGTTGGCGATCAGCGAGCGTACCGACGCGATGTGGGTGGCGGTGTCCTGATCCTGCTGAGCCGACTTGTACTGGACGCGGGTGACGTACTCGTGCTGCATCCAGCCGGGTCCGGCCATGGCGACCTGGGCGGCGGCCTTCACGTTGGCACCGCCGTTGTTCATGATCTTGAGGGTTTCGACCCGGTCGTCCTCCTCCAGCGCCTGGCGGTAGCCGGTGAACAGGAAGGTGTACAGGGCCTTGACACTGCCGTCGCGCAAGGCGGCGTCGCCGGCCTGCTTGACCGCCTTGCCGGCACCGTTCATGAGCTTGAGCGCCTGGACACGGTAGTCCTCGGCCTGGACGCTGTAGACGCCCTCGTCGATGAACTTCTCAACGCCCGCGTCGTCACCCTGGAGCGTCTTTTGGGCTGCTTCGGCGAGGGCAGGGCCACCGACCTTGGAGAGGTAGAGGACCTTCTCCCGATCGTCCTGGGCCAGGGCCTTTTTGTGATCGGCCTTTGCCCACGTGACGACATCCTGGTCCGTGCCGGCGAGAGCGGCCTCGGCAGCCTGACGGGTCCAGGCACCGGTGCTGTTCAGCAGGTTGACTGCAGCCTTGCGGCCGAAGCCGGCCGCAGTTTTGGCATCGGTTCCGGAAGCGGTGGCCTTTTCGAGGAGCTGCTTGGTCGCCGCGTCAGTAGCGGACGCCTGGGTCTGCAACTGCTCCGCACGATCCCGGTCCTCCTTGTCGGCCTTTTTGATGGTCTTGGCTTCTTCGACAGCCAGCTTCGTATTGGCTTCGAGCTGAGCCTTCTCGCTCTCGCGAGCCAGCTGCTCGATCTTCTGAGCCTGCTCTACTGCGTCGGAAGCTGCCTTGGCCGCTTCGATGGCCTTGTTGGCGTGCTCAGTGGCTTTGTTCGCCCAGTCCTGCGCCTTCCCAGCCTGGGCCGCAGCTTCATCAGCTTCCTTGGCGGCCTTTTCTGCATGGTCGGCAGCGCTGTTCGCGTACTTGTGCGCATCACGTGCGGCAGAGGCAGCCTGGTTTGCCAGCGACTGCGCCCGGTTGGCTGCAGACGTCGCCGTTGCAGCTGCACTACGGGCGACATCGGCGGCCTCGCGGGCCCTCTGAGCCTGAGCAGTGGCCTCGCCGGCAGAGCTGCCGGCATCTGCTGCGGCGTCTGCCGCGGCTGCGGCGTTCTGCGCAGCGCGGGCAGCAGCGGCACCTGAACGGCCGGCCTCGGCGCTGGCATCAGCGGCGTGCGATGCCGCCGATGCCGCGCTGCGGGCTCCGGCAGCTGCATCACGGGCGGCCTGGGCAGCCTGGCGGGCAGTAGCGGCCTCGCTGGCGTTGCCTGCGGCCGCGGCGGCAGCCGAGTAGGCACGCGCAGCCGCCTGGCCGGCTGCGGCGGCGGCAGAGGCAGCGGCCTGGGCAGCGGCCGCAGCCGTACGGGCCGCGGAGACCGCCGTGTTGGAAGCCCGGATCGCGGTCCGTGCGGCGTCCGCCGCACCTTCAGCGGCTGCCGCAGCGCGGTTGGCGGCCTGTCCCGCGCGCTGGAGGTCGTTCTTGGCCGCCTCGGTTTCCTTTGCCGCCCGCTGTGCAGCCTCCTTGGCCAGGCGAGCGGCTTCTTCTGCGCGATCCGAGGCTTCCTTGGCCGCTTCGGTCTCGGCCTTGGCGCGCTTGCCCGCGTCCTCGGCCACCTTCGCGAGCTGGGAAACCGTCAGGGTCTCCTGATCTCGCGCACGGGCAAGGTGCTGGCCGGTCTCCAGGAACTCCCGGATGTCCTGGGGCGATCCGCTCATCGCCCGATTCGCCTGCTTCTTCACCTCCGGACCGCCGGCGCGCATGATCTTCAAAATCTCGACACGGTCGTCCTCCTCCTGAGCCGTGACCCGGCCCTCGGTGAGGAATTTCTCCAGTGCCTTGGCGGAGCCGTCTTCGAGCGCCTTGTGCCCCGCCGCACGCACACCGCGTCCGGCGTCGTTCATCACGGTCAGGACTGCAACGCGCCGGTCGTCGTCCAAGGGCTTCTTGTATCCGGACTTCACGAACTCGTGCAGGTCCGTGTCCGAACCGCTCAGAGCCTTCTGAGCAGCCTCACGGACACCCTTGCCGGACGAGCTGAGCATCTTCAGGACGGCGAAGCGCTCGTCCTCCACTGTCGCTCGCTCAAGTCCGCTTTTCAGGAACGTGGTGATGTCAGCGTCGGAGCCGACGAGTGCTCTCTCCGCGGCGTCCTTGGTTGCGATTCCACCGAGTTGCCATGCCTCGACCACCCGTGCCCGCGCACCGGCAGACAGCGTTGGCTCGTCGGGATCGGCAGGTGCGGCCTGGGCAGCAGTGGTGCCGAACACCGTCGCAGCCAGCGAGAGGGCCGTGATTGCGGTGAGTTTCCTGCGCAGGTGGCGTGCGCGTGACGTATTTGATCTCTTCATGCCCGTTCTCCGCCTCATCGAGGCTTCATTTGCATTACGGGACACGGCTGTTGATGCCTTGTCGGGAAGAGATACTCACATACGTAAAGAGATAGTAATGGAGGCTTGGGCTCGAGATTCGATCTTCAATCGATCGCAGCGCACCCCTGATGCACAGTCAAATTCTGTTCGGCAAAGGTGACATACGGGCCTGGATGGACGACTTTGGGTGTGGCGCGCGACGCGTTGCGATCCCCTATGGAGAGATAGGTCACAAGGAAGGTTGCGTACAGTAAAGTAATGGAAAAGTTAACGAAAAGAGATCAAGCGCCTTGCTGATCGCTTCGCGTCCGGCCGATGGGCGTGATGTGCCTGCGGGTCAGGCAGTTGTATGCCGAAGGTCGGCCTGATAGTTGCTCAGGCTGTGTGTGATGCCTGTCACCCATCTGTAATTTCTTGGTAAAGTCGACTTGGTGATACCAATGGCTGGCAAGCCTGCCGTGCGGAAATCTCATTCTCCGTAATGCCGCGCAAGCGGCGGTCGGTGGCCTGAGGTCCCGGATTGATGTCGAGCGGGTGGGCCTGCATGCACCTGTATGTGCACGCGATCTTGCGCATGCACTTTCTCTCGTCATTATTGATCACGAAGGTGAGGACCTGATGAGGTTGCTTTCCCAGACGCTCGTTGCCGCAGCTGTCGCCGGTGCGGTTGTGGGCGCCACTGCGCTGACCGGCCCTACTGTGGCCGTTGCTGTTGAAGGAAAGAGCGCTCCGGCTGTGTCCGCCCCGACCTCGGCAGTGGAGGACTTTGCGTACCCGCAGGCCGACAAGATCTTCAAGGAGCGCGGCATCAAGCTGAAGCGGGGTGACGGCCACATTGTCCTCGCAGAGTGCGGAAGTCGACCCGATCTGATGGAGGTGTGGGGTCGGGGTATGGCCGACGTGGACAAGGTGGGCAAGGGCAAGTTCTGCTTCCGGATCACCGGCAAGCAGGGCTACCTGAGTCTGGAGCTTCCCAAGGTCTATGGAGCCATGGGCAACGACTACGCAGTGCGCGTCAACATGGTCACCTCCAACGAAGAGAAGTCGTTCGACCTCGACAAGAACGAGTGGACTGCCGTCGGAGAGACCGCTGACCAGCAGGGTCGCGATTTCACGCTGCTGGAGATCGTCGCCAAGAAGTAGCGACGAAGGCTCCTGCTGGGGCTCCGGCTCCAGCAGCACCTGCCCACACGGTTGTTCATCGAGATTCGTTAGGAAAGAAATGTCTGGCAAGCGTCCACGCGCTGCGTGGGTGGCAGGGCTCCTCGCGGGCTCCATTGCGACTGGAATGCTGACCGGTACAGAGGCACACGCTGTTGTCGGTGATGGGGTCAAAGACGCGAAGTACGCTTTCACGGCGAAGATCGATATCGGCGGTGGTCAGCGCAGCTGCACCGGCGCCTTGGTGGAGAGCCAGTGGGTGCTCACCGCGGCCAGCTGTTTCGCGGACAACCCGTCGCAGGGCTTCCACATCACCGGTGGTGCGCCCAAGCAGAAGACCAAGGCGACCGTCGGTCGCACTGATCTGTCGACCGAGACCGGCACTACGACCGATGTCGTCGAGCTCGTCCCGCGTGGTGACCGAGACCTCGTCATGGTCAAGCTCGCCAAGCCTGTCGGCGGTGTTGCCCCTGTGCCTGTGGGGAGGGTCGCGCCGCGTCAGGGCGAGGAGCTCCGTGTCTCCGGCTACGGCCGTACCAAGGACGAATGGGCACCCGACCGCCTGCAGAACGCAGCGTTCACCGTGGGCTCGGTGTCCGGCTCCACGCTCGAACTGACTGGCAAGTCTGCCGGCGCCGCCGTCTGCAAGGGCGACTCCGGTGGCCCCGCCTTCCGCGAGAAGGACGGGCGCTTCGAACTAGTCGGTATCAACAGCACCTCCCTGCAGGGTGGTTGCTGGGGTGCCGATGAGAGCGAGACCGGTACGGGCGCGGTGGATGCTCGTGTGGACGATGTCGCCGACTGGGTCCAGCAGACCTACTCGCGTACGCTCCTGACCCGCTCGAACTGGAAGCAGGCCACCTACACCGCCTCCGGCTATTTCACCGGCGGTTCCAACGACGGCAAGCGCCGCATGGACCTCTTCGTCGTCTGGAAGGACGGCGAGGCCAGCCTCTTCCAGGGTGCCGACCACGACGATCCCAAGCAGCCCTTCTCGGCCGAGTATCAGATCGAGAAGCCCGGCAGCTACTGGACGCGTGCTCGCGCCGTCACCGGTGGCAAGTTCACCGAGGACGGTTCCGACGGCATCACCGTCCGTTGGGAGAACGGCAAGGTGTCGACGTTCATGCACGTCGACCAGAACGGTGTCCACGACGAGAAGACGCTCCGCCCCGGTGGTGGCGACAACCCGTTCTGGAAGAACGCCCGGCTCATCACGGCCGGCCGTTACACCGAGAACTCCCTGCGCGACGACCTGCTCGTCCTCTGGGAGAACGGTTCGACCTCGATGTACTCCGACATCGGCACCAAGGGCCTCAGCGGCTGGACGCAGCTGACCAAGGCCGACGACGGCTGGAAGAACGCCGCGCAGATCAGTGCCGGTGAGTTCACCGGCAAGAAGACCGCCGACCTCCTCATTCGGTGGAACGACGGTCAGGCGCAGGTCTTCCCCGGTGTCGACACCGCCGGATACCACGGCAGCCGGGTCACCATCCGGCCCGTCGGGTCCGCGTGGAAGAACTCGAAGACGCTGACGGTGGGTTCGTTCACCGCTCCTACCAACCGGCCGAACGACATCCTCATGGGATGGAACGACGGCAACCTCAGCTACTACCCGGGTGTCGACACCGCCGGCACCCACGGCGAGGTTCAGCTCGTCGGCTGAGGCTCAGCACACCATTCGGGCCGCCCGTTCCGACGGGCGGCCCGCCCCCAACCCCCAAGGAATTGCACATGTTCGGCCGCGCCTCGCGCTCCCTCCTGGCCGCAGGGTTTCTCTCCTCCGTCGTCGGTGCGACCGCGCTGACCGTCGCCCCCGCGCACGCCGTCGTCGGTGACGCTGCCAAGGACGGGCAGTTCGCCGCCACCGTCAAGCTCGACATCGGCGAGGGCAAGCGCGGCTGTTCCGGCACGCTCGTCGACGAGCAGTGGGTGCTCACCGCCGGCAGCTGCTTCGCCGACGACCCCAAGGCAGTCAAGGCCGGTGCGCCGGAGCTCAAGACCACCGCCACCGTCGGACGCGCTGACCTCGGCACCGAGGCCGGGCAGGTCCGCGACGTCGTCGATCTGATCCCCCGCGCCGACCGCGACCTCGTCATGGCCAAGCTCGCCGCCCCCGTCACCGACGTCGCCCCCGCGAAGCTCGCCACCAGCGCCCCCGCCAAGGGGGACGAGCTGAGCATCGCCGGGTACGGGCGCACCAAGGACGAGTGGGTGCCGGACCGCGTGCACTCCGGTGCGTTCGGCGTGGACGCCGTGAAGGGTGCCGCCCTCGACGTCATCGGCAAGCAAGGTGCCGTCTGCAAGGGCGACACCGGTGGTCCCGCCCTCCGCACGAAGGGCGGGCAGCAGGAGCTGGCCGGCGTCAGCAGCACCTCCTGGCAGGGCGGTTGCTTCGGCAACGAGGACGAGACCCGCAAGGGTGCCGTCGAGAGCCGTGTCGACGACGTCAACCACTGGATCCAGCAGGTCCGTTCGCTGCCCAAGCGCTCCATGACCGCCACGGGCGACTTCGACGGCGACGGCAAGACCGACCTCGCGATGCTGGTGGACTACGGTCCGTCCAAGGACGGCCGTAACCGGGCTGCGCTGTGGGTCTACACCGCCGACGGCAAGGGCGGCTTCAACGAGCCGCGCACCGTGTGGGAGTCCGGCGCCAAGGACAGCTGGAACTGGGAGGCGAGCAAGCTCGTCGCCGGTGACTTCAACGGTGACGGCAAGACCGACATCGGCATCACCTACGGCTACGGACAGGGTGCCGACGGCCGTGTGCAGACCGCTGTGTGGACCTTCGCCGGCAAGGCAGGTGGCGGCTTCGAGGCGCCGCGCAAGGTCTGGAACAACGGACTGTAGCCGTTGTCCCGTTGTGGGGCCGACGCCTGATTCCGTCGGGCGTCGGCCCCGCGCAGTTCCCGCGCCCCCTAACGGGGCGCGGTTCCCCTTAGCCGAGGACCCCATGAAGTTCGCCACCCCCCGCACCCGCCGCGGCCTTTGCGGGGTCGCCCTCGCCGCCTCGCTCTCCACGGCCGCGGCCGCCGGGCCGCTCACCGCCAGTGCCGGTCAGGCGGCCCCCGGGCAGGACAGCCCGCAGGCTGCACCCTCGCGTGGTGTGCCCAACCTCGCGCTGCCCGACCTCCGCAAGCCCGGTGTGCAGCCGGGGCCTTCCGCAGCCGGCGACGCCGGGATTCCTGCGACCGCCCTGGACGCGTACAAGAAGGCTGCCGAGGCCCTTGCCGGCAGCCAGCCCGGTTGTCACATTCCCTGGGAACTGGTCGCCGGTATCGGGCGGGTCGAGTCCGTGCACGCCTCGGGGTACGGGCTGCGCGAGGACGGGTCCACCGCGACGCCCATTCGCGGGCCCCGGCTCGACGGGAAGGAGTTCGCGCTCATCCGCGACACCGACGGCGGGCGCTGGGACGGGGACACCGAGTACGACCGGGCCGTCGGGCCCACCCAGTTCATTCCCTCCACGTGGGCTTCCTGGGGTGCCGACGGCAATGGCGACGGGGTCAAGGACCCCAACAACATCTACGACGCCGCCCTCGGCACCGCCCGTTATCTCTGCACCGGGGACCGGGATCTCAACAATCCCGCCGACCTCGACAAGGCCGTCCTCAGCTACAACAATTCGCGTGAATACGTGAACGCCGTGCTGCAGTGGATGCGGACGTACCAGGGCGGCAACGCCACCGCGATTCCCAATGACACTTCGGCCACCCCGTACCGGCCCGATCCGGGGGTTCGCAGGACCGTGGCCACGTCGATCAAGTCCGCTTCCGGCAGTGGGGTTTCGCGGCCGGTCACCACCACCCCCGCACCCCGGCCCAAGCCGGACCCCGAGCCGAAGCCCGACCCCGCCAAGCCCGATCCCAAGCCCGATCCGCGGCCCGTCCCCGACCTCACCCCCGTCCGGCTCGACGCCCTCGGGCCCGGTCGGCTCGACACCGAGACCGGGCAGGTGCTCCCGGACCCGTTCCGCGTCTGGGCCGGCAACCGCAGCGGGCAGGGCGTCCCCCGGCAGGACGTCACGTTCGAGATCACCGGCACCGACGCCCGGTTCCCCGGTGGTGCCAGGAGCGTCACCGTCGGCACCGACGGGCACGGCATCGCCGTCGCCCCGCCCCTCCACACCGGCGAGCGGCCCGGCAGCTTCACGGTCAAGGCCCGGGCCGGCGGCCGGGAGGCCGGGTTCCGCGTGGATCTCCGGCTCGCTCCCACCGCCACCGCCGATGCCCTCCGCGTGGTCGACGAGAAGTTCGACGAGAAGCCTCTGCAGGCCGTCGTCGGCGCCGAGTTCCCAGGCCCCGTACGCATCAAGGCCACCCGCTACGGGCAGCCCGCCCTCGGGACCCGGATCACCGCGACCCTCACCGGCAGCGGTGACGACCTGCCGTATTTCGCGGACGCGGACGGTAACCCCGTCCGTACCCTCGCCCTTCCCGGACCGGACTCCGGCGGCATCGTGACGATGCCCGCCCTCCACGCCGGCCGGACCCCGGGCATCTACGTCCTGCGCCTCTCCACCCACGAAGGGGTCACGCTGGACGTCCCGTTGACGGTCGCCGCACCCTGACGAGGCTTGGCCTACAGTTTCGAGCCGCCCGTGGCGTCGATCCGCTGCCCGGTGATCCAGCGGCCCGCGTCGGACGCGAGGAAGGCGATCACGTCGGCGATGTCCTGCGGCACGCCCATCCGCTGGAACACGGAGAAGGACGCCAACTGCTCCCGCGCCTCGGGGGACTGGCGTATCGCCGCGTTCATGTCCGTCTCGACGAATCCGGGCGCCACGCAGTTGACCGTGATGCCCCGGCCGCCGAGTTGCTGGGCCAGGGCCAGGGTCATGACGTCGACGGCGCCCTTGGTCATCCCGTAGACGATGGCGTCGGGGAAGGCGTGGCGCGTCACCGCCGAGGTGAGGTTGATGATGCGGCCGTTGTCGCGCATGCGCTCCAGGCCCTGCTGGATGATGAACAGCGGGGCCTTGGCGTTCACGGCGACGAGGTCGTCGAAGTGCTCGGGGGTGACGTCGGCGATCCCTCGCATCGTGCCGTCGGCCGCGTTGTTGACGAGGATGTCGAGGCCGGGTTCGGCGCCGAGCTCCTTCAGGCCCGCGTCGAAGGCGGCGTACAGCTCCGTCGCGGCGTCGGGTCCGGCGAGGTCCGCGCGGACCGGGAAGGCCCGGCCGCCCTCCGCCTCGATCGCGGCGGCGGTCTCCCGCGCCGCTGCCTCGTTGCTGCCGTAGTGGACGGCCACGAGCGCGCCCTGACGGGCGAGTTCCTCGGCCGTGCAGCGGCCGATGCCGCGGCTTGAACCGGTGACGAGCGCGGTCTTGCCCTGCAGTGCACCCATGAGTGATGCGTCCCCCGTGATTGATATGTGTGCCGATGCGGCCGGTTCGGTTCAGTCCGTCAGCCGGCCCCGCGTCCGCTCTCGACCATGTTGCGGCGGGTGTTAACAAACCGGTCGGTCAGTATCTTACGTCGCCTCCTCGTGGTCGGCGGTGAACCCCGCCCGGAGAGAGCGGGGTTCACCGCCGGACGACGTCAGCCGCGCGAGGCGGAACGGCGGCGGGCCGCGACCACCATGCCGGTGCCCGCCACGAGGGCGGCGGCGCTGCCGGCGATCAGCCACGGCGTCTCGCTGCCCGCACCGGTGGAGGCCAGCTGCGCGGTGTCACCGCTGCCGGAGGCGGTGTTGCCGCCACCGGTCGCGGGGGCGGGGCTGGGGCTCGCGGAGGCGGAGGCGGAAGCGCTCGCGCTGGTGCTCGGGCTGGGCTTGGGGGAGGCGGAGGGGTCCTGCCCGGCCGGGGAGGGGGAGGCCGTGGCCTTGCCGCTCTTGTCGCTCTGGTTGCTCTTGTCGCCGCCGTGCGTGGCCGGTTCGGGCGCGGGGGAGGGGGAGGGGGGCTGGGCCTCGACGGTGATGTGGGGAAGGCCCTTCTGCACCACGCCGGAAGCCTCCACCTTCACATGCGCGGAGGCGGGCCGCGGGAAGTCGGCGCCCAGCTTGATGTGCATCGTGACGGTGCGCTTGGCGCCCTTGTCGAGCTTGCCGTCCTTCACGGTGCCGGACACGGTGCCGTAGGGGGCGGAGGGGTCGAGTACCGGGTGCCACTTGCCTTCGGTGTCCTGGTACTCCAGTTCGGCCTTGCCGGCCTTGGGGTGGTCCTTGCCGTCGCGCACGGCCTTAAGGGTGAAGCGGAGCGAGAATTCCGCGACGTCCTCCCCCTGGGTGTTGTCGATGTCGAACGAGAACTCCGCCCAGTTCTCGGACCCGGTCACGAGCTTCTCGGGGAAGTGAGCAGTCAGGGTGGCCTTGGCCTCCTGTTCCGTCTGCTGCGTGGTCGCGCCGGCCGTGTCCTTCTCCGGCTCCGTGACCGTCCGGGCCTGCGACTGCCCGGTGTTGACGTCGTCGGCCGACGCCGGCGTGGCGAGGAAGACGGCAGGGGCGAGGGAGACGGCGGCCGCGACCGTCGCTATTCGGGACAGCTTCATGCGAGCAACCTCTGCGTGTGACGAGACGGGACACTTGGTACGGGGGTGATGGTAATGGCCGTATAAGCGCCGCACGGTGCAGATCACACTTACTGGCGGTACGGCCCGCCGCCCGGTCCCCGGACCGTGCGGGCGTACCACCCCGGTCCGACGCCCACGATCCGCTTGAAGTTCCGTGCCAGGTGCGACTGGTCGCAGAAGCCCGTGCTCGCGGCCACCGCGGGCGCGGCCCGGCCCTCCAGCAGGAGGCGGCGGGCGCGGTCCACGCGGCAGGCGGTCAAGTACTGGTGGGGGGCGATGCCGAACTCGCGGCTGAACGCCCGGACGAGGTGGGCGGGATGGGCGTGCAGCAGGTTCGCCGCCTCCTGCAGGGACAGGCCTTCGGGGACGCGGTCGTCGAGGAGGTCGCGCAGCCGGTGGGCCAGGCCGCTCTGGTCCGGGCGGGGCGGGGGGACGCGGCGGCCCAGATGTCCCAGGATGCGTTCGCAGATGAGGGCGAGGCGGGAGTCCGCCTCCAAGTCCTCGCCGGGTTCGGCCAGCACGGTGTGCAGTTGATGGATGCGGCGCCGCAACAGCGGGTCGGCCAGCGCGGGTCCGTCCACGGCCCGGCCGATGTGCTCCACGCCCAGCACGTCCGCATCCAGGTACAGGACCCGCTTGCGGAACCCGTCGGGTGTCACCGCGCAGCCGTTGTGCGGCACGTGCGGCGGGAGCAGCGTGACCAAGTCGCTGAGGGCGCCGTGCTCGTGGCGGTCCAGGTCGTACCGGACCATGCCGTCGTCGACGATCAGGAGCGTCCACGTGTCGTGCGCGTGCATGGGGTAGACGTGGTCGGTGAAGTGGGCGTGGAGGACTTCGGCGACCCCGGCCACGGCCGGCCGCCACGCCGTGAGCTCGGGGCGGGCAACCACGCAAAGATCGTACAAGACCCGGGTCGTTGGGCCCGGTCACAATCCTGTGCATGGAAACCGAGAACGCCCCTGTTCGCTTCGACACCAAGATCGCGGTCCTGCTGCGCGACGACCTGTATGCCTGGCAGCGCCTGAACGTCACGGCCTTCCTGGTCAGCGGTATCGGCACCGCGCTCCCCGAGGTGATCGGCGAGCCCTACGGGGACGCCGACGGCACGGAGTACCTGTCGATGTTCCGGCAGCCGGTGCTCGTCTTCGAAGGCTCGAAGGAGCTTCTGACGGCGGCGCACGGCCGGGCCCTGGGCCGCGGGATCCCGCTGTCCGTCTTCACCTCGGACCTGTTCACGACCGACAACGACCGCGACAACCGCGCCGCGGTGCGCGCCGTGGGCAAGGACGGGCTCGACCTGGTCGGCATCGCCCTTTACGGGCCGCGCAACGGTGTGGACAAGGTGCTCAAGGGCGCCAGGATGCACCCCTGAACCGGCACGTCCGCCGGATGTGACGCCCCATCAGGGGCGGCTGGGCCGCGGGGGTGCCGAGCCGTCCCTGATGCGGGTGGCGCTGCTCCGCCGGCCGCTGCAGCCGTGCCACGCTGCATTGTCCCGGGGGCAACCCCCGGCCCCCCGGCCGGTCCGCTGCTGGCCGCGTTACTCCGCCGGCCGCTGCAGCCGCGCCACGAACTTGTAGCGGTCTCCCCGGTACACCGACCGCACCCACTCCACCGGCCGGCCCTCCGCGTCGAGCGAGTGGCGGGAGAGCATCAGCATCGGCAGGCCCACGTCCGTGCCCAGCAGGCCCGCCTCGCGCGGGGTCGCCAGGGACGTCTCGATGGTCTCCTCCGCCTCCGCCAGATGCACGTCGTAGACCTCCGCCAGCGCGGTGTACAGCGACGTGTACTTCACCAGGCTTCTGCGCAGCGCCGGGAACCGTTTCGCCGAGAGGTGGGTCGTCTCGATGGCCATCGGCTCGCCGCTCGCCAGCCGCAGGCGTTCGATGCGCAGGACGCGCCCGCCCGGCACGATGTCCAGCAGCCCGGCCAGCCGGTCGTCCGCGGTGACGTAGCCGATGTCGAGGAGCTGTGAGGTGGGCTCCAGGCCCTGGGCGCGCATGTCCTCCGTGTAGGACGTCAGTTGCAGCGCCTGCGAGACCTTGGGTTTGGCGACGAATGTCCCCTTGCCCTGGATGCGCTCCAGCCGTCCCTCGACGACCAGTTCCTGCAGGGCCTGCCGCACGGTGGTGCGGGAGGTGTCGAACTCGGCGGCGAGGGTGCGCTCCGGCGGCACGGGAGTGCCGGGGGGCAAGGTTTCGGTCATCTCCAGCAAGTGACGTTTGAGGCGGTAGTACTTGGGAACGCGAGCCGTCCGCGCACTGCTCGCGGCGCCGCCGCTCTCCGCCGTACCACCCTCGGTTGCCATGGCGTGCCTTCCCGAGTCCGATCCTGCTGCCGTCACCGGCTCCTCCGTTTATCGCGGTCACATGGTGGCACGGGCAGAGCCCGAGGGGCCCGGGGACGACCGGGCCGGCCTCAGGTGTCGGTCCGGTAACGGAGCCGACAGCGACTCTTATACACCCTTGACACCCCAAAAGGTCTAGGCCAAGCTGCGGGCACTGGTCTAAACCATTAAAGACCACAATCAGTCCTTGGGGAGAGTGCTGTGAAGCGAGGGCTCATAGCGGCGACCGGTGTCGCGGCAATGTTGGTGAGTGTTGCTGCCTGTGGGTCCAGCGACAGTGACAAGGATTCGGGCGGAAACGGTTCCCGGGCCAAGAGTCTGACCGTCTGGTTCATGGATGGCTCGAATCCGCCGGGCTGGACCAAGTCCGTACAAGCCGAATTCGAACAGAAAACGGGCGCCAAACTGGACATCCAGGTCCAGAAGTGGGACGGCATCCAGCAGAAGCTCACCACCGCGCTCTCCGAGTCCACCCCGCCGGACGTCGTCGAAGTGGGCAACACCCAGACCTCCTTCTACGCCCAGACGGGCGGCATTGCCGACCTCGGCGACCTCAAGAAGGAGATCGGCGCCGACTGGACCGATTCCCTCAACAAGCCGTCCGTCTTCGAGGGCAAGCAGTACGCCGCACCCTGGTACGCCGCCAGCCGCGTCGTCATCTACAACAAGAAGATCTGGGCCGACGCCGGCATCACGGACACGCCGAAGACGCGCGCCGAATTCTTCAAGGACCTCGAGGCCATTCAGAAGAAGGGCGACGCCGAGCCGCTCTATCTGCCCGGCCAGAACTGGTACTTCTTCGACGGCCTGACCATCGGCACCGGCGCCGACCTGGTGAAGAAGGACGGCAGCAAGTACGTCTCCAACCTCGGTGACCCCAAGGTCGCCAAGGCCATGGACATCTACAAGCAGTACCAGGCCTTCAGCAAGGCCCCCAAGGACAAGGACGAGGCCACCCCGCAGCAGGCCGACGTCTTCGCCAAGGGGAAGACCGGCGCCTTCATCGGCATGGGCTGGGAGGCGGCCACGGCCGTCAAGGCGAACCCGGAGATCGAGAAGGAGATCGGCTACTTCACCATTCCCGGTGAGACGGCCGACAAGCCCGAGGGCGTCTTCCTCGGCGGCTCTAACCTCGCCGTCGCCGAGGGCGGCAAGAAGAAGGAACTCGCCAAGGAATTCCTGAAGATCGCCCTCTCCGACAAGAACGAGGCCGCGCTGTCCAAGGAGGTCGGCTCGATCCCCAACAAGGACTCCCTGCTCTCCAGCGTCAAGGGCAACCCGGCCGCCGAGGCCGCGGCGCCCGCCGCCAAGGGCGGCGGCACCACCCCGCTCATCCCCGAATGGGCCGCGGTGGAGAACGCGCCGAACCCCGTCAAGGCGTACATGACGGCCGTCCTCGAAGGAAAGTCCGCGGACGAGGCGGCCAAGCAGGTGGAGGGCGACATGAACAAGCGCCTCAGCCAGAAGCAGTGATCCGACGGGGTTGTGCGGTGCGAACCGCACAACCCCGGCACCACGCAGCACAGTTCTACAGGGGAGAAGGCGGACGACGATGTCAGCTCAGACCGAAGAGGCGGCGGCCGGGACCGCCCCCCGGAACAGCAAAGGCGGCGCCCCGCCGCCCGGCACATCGGCGAAGAGAGCCGCAACCGCCGCTCCGTACCTGCTGATTCTCCCCGCGGCCGCCGTCATCGTCCTGCTGCTCGGCTGGACGCTGGTGAAGAACGGCATGCTGTCGTTCCAGAACCTCAACCCGCGCCAGCTGATCCGGCACGTCACCGAGTGGAACGGCGGCGAGAACTACACCAAGACACTGGGCAGTTCCGAGTTCTGGCACGTCACCGGCAGGTCCGTCGCCTTCACCGCGGCCAACGTCGTCCTCATCATGGTGCTCGGCTGCCTCGTCGGACTGCTGCTCGCCCGGCTCGGCAAGAGAATGCGGCTGCTGCTCTCGCTCGGCCTCGTCCTCGCCTGGGCCATGCCGGTCGTCGCCGCCACCACCGTCTTCCAGTGGCTCTTCGACCAGCGCTTCGGCGTCGTCAACTACGTGCTGGACCGGCTCGGCTGGCACTCCATGCACGGCTACAACTGGACCAGCGGCCAGCTCTCCACCTTCTTCGTGATCACCGTCCTGATCGTCTGGCAGTCCATCCCCTTCGTGGCGATCAACCTCTACGCGGCGACGACCACGATCCCCAAAGAGCTCTACGAGGCCGCCTCGCTGGACGGCGCGGGCACCTGGGCGAAGTTCACCTCGGTGACCTTCCCCTTCCTCAAGCCCTTCTTCCTCGCGACGACGTTCCTCGAAGTCATCTGGGTCTTCAAGGCGTTCACCCAGGTCTTCGCGATCAACGAGGGCGGCCCCGACCGGCTCACCGAGACGCTGCCGGTCTACGCCTTCGTCGAGGGCATGGGCAACCAGCACTTCGGCATGGGCGCCGCGATCTCCATCCTCACCATCGTGATCCTGCTCGTCCTGACCGCGTACTACCTGCGCATCGTGCTCAAGCAAGAGGAGGACGAACTATGAGGCGTCTTGTCCTCAATCGCCGGACGGGCTCGGGCTCACCGCTCGGCCGTGTCTGGCCCGGGGCGACGGCGGCCGTCCTCTTCGTCGTCTTCGTATTCCCCGTCTACTGGATGTTCGCCACGGCCTTCAAGGCCAACAAGGACATCGTCAGCGACACCCCCGTCTGGTTCCCGAAGGCGCCCACGCTCGACCACTTCACCAAGGCCGTGCACGCCGACGGCTTCTGGACGTTCGTCGGCAACTCCTTCACCGTCACCCTGATCGCCGTCGGGCTCTCGCTCGTCATCGCGCTGCTGGCGTCCTTCGCCGTCGCCCGCATGCGCTTCAAGGGGCGCAAGAGCTTCATCCTGGTGATGATGATGGCCCAGATGGCCCCCTGGGAGGTCATGGTCATCGCCTACTACATGATCGTGCGCGACGCGGAGATGCTGAACAGCCTCGTGCCGCTCACCGCCATCTACACGGTCATGGTGCTGCCCTTCACCGTCCTGACGCTGCGCGGCTATGTTGCCGCCGTGCCCAAGGAGCTGGAGGAGTCCGCCATGGTGGACGGCTGTACGCGCACGCAGGCGTTCGTGCGGGTCATCTTCCCGTTGCTGGCGCCCGGCCTGATGGCCACCTCGCTCTTCGGCTTCATCACCGTCTGGAACGAGTTCCCGATGGTCCTGATCCTCAACAAGGACCCCGGCTCCCAGACGCTGCCGCTCTGGCTCACCGGCTTCCGCAGCACCTTCGGCGACGACTGGGGCGCCACCATGGCCGCCTCCTCGCTCTTCGCCGTACCCATCCTCGTCCTCTTCGTCATCCTCCAGCGCAAGGCGGTCGGAGGCCTCACCTCCGGCGCAGTGAAGGGTTAGCACTGCATCCATGGACACGCTCACGCGCGACGCCCTGACCGTCCTCCAGCCCGGTTTCACGGGCACCACCGCCCCCGGCTGGCTGCTGCGCCGGCTCGGCGAGGGCCTGGCCTCCGTCGGCCTGTTCGGGCGCAACATCGACTCGCCGGAACAACTGGCCGCACTGACCGCGCAATTGCGCGCGGAACGGGACGACGTCCTCGTCGCCATCGACGAGGAGGGCGGCGACGTCACCCGCCTCGAAGTCCGCACCGGCTCCTCCTTCCCCGGCAACCTCGCCCTCGGCGCCGTCGACGACACCGGGCTCACGCGGGCCGTCGCCCGCGAACTCGGCCGCCGGCTCGCCGCCTGCGGCGTCAACCTCAACTGGGCGCCCTCCGCGGACGTCAACTCCGACCCCGACAACCCGGTCATCGGCGTGCGGTCCTTCGGCGCCGACCCGCAGCTGGTCGCCCGGCACACCGCGGCCTACGTCGAGGGCCTGCAGTCCGCCGGGGTCGCCGCGTGCACCAAGCACTTCCCCGGGCACGGCGACACCGCCGTCGACTCGCACCACGACATGCCGCGCATCGACGCGGACCTCGGCACGCTCCACGCCCGCGAACTCGTGCCGTTCCGGGCCGCCGTGGCCGCCGGCACCAAGGCGGTGATGAGTGCGCACATCCTGCTGCCCGCCCTCGACCCGAGCCTGCCGGCCACGCTCAGCCCGGCCGCGCTGCACGGGCTGCTGCGGGCGTCCGTCGCGGACGGCGGTCTGGGCTTCGACGGCCTCATCGTGACGGACGGCATGGAGATGCAGGCCGTCGCGGCCGCCTACGGCATCGAGCGCGGCAGTGTCATGGCCATCGCCGCCGGCGCCGACGCGATCTGCGTCGGGGGCGGGCTGGCCGACGAGGACACCGTGCTGCGGCTGCGCGACGCGCTCGTCGGCGCGGTGCGCGCCGGGGAACTGCCGGAGGAGCGGCTCGCCGACGCGGCGGCGCGGGTACGGGCGCTGGCAGCGGCGACGCCGGCCGGGGCGGCGGTCGCCCCGGCACCGGACATCGGACTGGAGGCCGCCCGCCGCGCGCTGCGGGTCACGGCTGCATCGGACTGGAAGCCGCTGGACGGGGCCGCGTACGTCGCGGCGTTCGCGCCGGTGGCGAACATCGCCGTGGGCGACGAGACGCCGTGGGGCGTCGGTGCCGAACTGGCCCGGCTGCTGCCGGGCACGACGACGGCCACGTACGGCCCCGGGTCGGACGCGGCCACGGTGCCGGCCGCCGCCGGGGACCGCCGCGTGGTGGCCGTCGTCCGGGACGTGCACCGCCACCCGTGGATGGCCTCGGCCCTGACCGCCCTGCTGGCGGCCCGCCCGGACACGGCGGTCGTGGAGATGGGCCTCAACCAGGCGCCTCCGGCGGGGGTCGTGCATGTGGCCACCCATGGCGCGGCGCGCGTGTGCGGAACCGCTGCCGCGGAGGCGTTGGTGCGGCGCGCTGCTTGAACCGGGCCCTCGGTCGGGTTCACAGGGCCTGCCGGCCCCATGAACCCGCCGCAGCGGCGCTCGGCCGCGACGGCAGGGGCGAAGGGGCGGCCGCGGCCCCTTCGCATCCCCCTACAGGCCCTGCCAGGCCGGCTTGTTGGCGTACGTGTGGCGGAAGTAGTCCGCCAGCTTCAGCTTCGAGGCGGCAGCCTCGTCCACCACCACCGTCGCATGCCGGTGCAACTGCAGTGCCGACGCCGGGACCAGAGCCGACACGGGCCCCTCCACGGTCTGCGCGACGGCATCCGCCTTGCCCTCGCCCGTCGCGAGCAGGACCAGGTGGCGGGCCTCCAGGATGGTGCCGATGCCCTGGGTGATGACGTGGTGCGGCACCTGGTCGATGTCGCCGTCGAAGAAGCGCGCGTTGTCGACGCGCGTCTGCTCCGTCAGCGTCTTGATGCGGGTGCGCGAAGCGAGCGAGGAGCACGGCTCGTTGAAGCCGATGTGCCCGTCGGTGCCGATGCCGAGCAGCTGCAGGTCCACACCACCGGCCTCGGACAGCGCGCGGTCGTACCCCTCGCAGGCGGCCTGGACGTCCTCGGCGGTGCCGTCGGGGCCCATGAACGAGCCCTCGGTCAGGCCGAGCGGCTCGACGACCTGGCGCAGCACGGTGGAGCGGTAGGACTCGGGGTGGTCCGCGGGCAGTCCGACGTACTCGTCGAGCTGGCAGATGCGGGCGCGCGAGGCGTCCACGGCACCGGTCCGGACCTTGGCGGCGAGCGCGTCGTAGATGGGCAGCGGCGTCGAGCCGGTGGCCACACCGAGCAGGGCATCGGGCTTGCGGCGCAGCAGAGCGGCCATGGCCTCGGCGATGATCTCGCCGCCTGCCTGGGCATCCGGGACGATGACAACTTCCACGCTGGGCCTGCCGATCTGAAGAGGGTGGTATAGACCAATTCTCAATGTAGCAGAACGGACATGAACCGCCTGATGGGCGACGGGGTGGCTGCGGCGCACGGCCGGGACCCTCGGCCCGGCCGCGCACCGCGGCCGGCTCCGCCCCCTGTGCGGGAGGGGCGGGCTCTTTACCTTTTCATTGTGGACTAGACCATTCGACGGTGTCCATGACCGACGGACGACTTCTCCGCGAACTTCCGGCGGCCTGCGGGCGGTGGACGCCCGGGTAGGCTCGGACCGTGCCGTCCATGAACGATCTCGTACGCCAGCACACCGCGCTCGACGACTCGGACCTCGAGTGGCTCCACCTGCTGGTCTCGGAGTGGCAGCTGCTCTCCGACCTGTCCTTCGCGGATCTCGTCCTGTGGATCCCCACCCTGGACGGCACCCGCTACGTGTCCGTGGCCCAGATGCGGCCCAACACCGGTCCGACCTCGTACCAGAACGACATGGTCGGCCACCTGGTGCCGCGCGGCCGCCGGCCGATGCTGGACGCCGCCCTCGACGAGGGCCGCATCGTGCGCGAGGGCGACCCGGAGTGGCGCGAGGAGGTGCCGGTCCGGGTGGAGTCCATCCCGGTCCGCCGCGAGGGCCGGGTCCTCGGCGTGATCGCCCGGAACACCAATCTGCTGACCGTGCGCACCCCCAGCCGGCTGGAGCTCACCTACCTCCAGAGCGCCTCCGACCTCGCCCAGATGATCGCGAACGGCACCTTCCCCTTCCCGGGGCAGCAGGTCGACATGGACGCCTCGCCGCGCGCCGGCGACGGGCTGATCAGGCTCGACGCCGAGGGGATCGTCCAGTACGCCAGCCCGAACGCACTGTCCGCCTATCATCACCTCGGCCTGGCCGCCGATCTCGTCGGGCATCATCTGGGCGAGACCACCGCTCAGTTGGCGCCCTCGCGCACCCCGGTCGACGAGGGCCTGGCCAAGCTCGCCAGCGGCTGGGCGCCGCGCGAGTTCGAGGTCGAGGCCAACGACGGGGTGATCCACCTGCGGGCCATCCCCCTCAAGCCCAAGGGCGCGCACATCGGTTCGCTCGTACTGCTGCGCGACGTCACCGAACTGCGTCGGCGCGAGCGCGAGTTGATCACCAAGGACGCCACCATCCGGGAGATCCACCACCGGGTGAAGAACAACCTCCAGACCGTGGCCGCCCTGTTGCGGCTGCAAGCGCGCCGGATCTCCTCGACAGAAGGCCGCGAGGCGCTGGAGGAGGCCGTCCGCCGTGTCGGTTCGATTGCGATCGTGCACGAGACGCTGTCGCAGAACCTTGACGAGCGCGTGGAGTTCGACGAGATCGCCGACCGGGTCCTGGCCATGGTCGCGGAGATCTCCCCGGGACGCGTCCGCACCCGGCGCACCGGCCGTTTCGGGGTGCTCGACGCCGAGGTCGCCACCCCGCTGTCGATGGTGCTGACCGAACTGCTGCAGAACGCCCTGGAACACGGCTTCGGTCCGGGCGAGTCGGGAACCGTCGAGGTCACGGCCGTGCGCGGCGGCACCCGCACCGACTCCCGGCTGCTGATCTCGGTGCAGGACGACGGGCGCGGGCTGCCCGAGGGCTTCGACCCGCAGCAGGCCGGCAACCTGGGCCTGCAGATCGTACGCACCCTGGTCGAGGGGGAGTTGGGCGGAACGTTCGACATGCTGCCCGCTTCCGGGCAGGGCACGCGCGTCACCCTCGACATCCCGGTGCGCGCCGAGAAGCCCTGATCCGCACCGCGCACAGCACCGCACACAGCACTGAGCCCCGGACCTGAATCCCAGGTCCGGGGCTCAAAGCTTCACTGTGCTGATGCACTCCCGGATGCCAGGGGAGCTCCGGGGGTACTGCGCGCTGCGGCTCGGGGGCCGAGGGCCGTCGTCAGACGGTAGGGGGTCAGGCGGTCGCGTTGCGCGCCCGGTTACGGGCAGCGCGGCGCTTCATCGCGCGACGCTCGTCCTCGCTGAGGCCACCCCAGACGCCGGAGTCCTGACCGGACTCGAGCGCCCACTGCAGGCACTGCTCCATGACGGGGCAGCGGCGGCAGACGGCCTTGGCTTCCTCGATCTGCAGCAGCGCAGGACCGGTGTTGCCGATGGGGAAGAACAGCTCGGGGTCTTCCTCGCGGCAAACGGCGTTGTGACGCCAGTCCATGGCTGCTCCATCTCCTCGTGTTACGGCTACGTGGCTTGTGAATGTGAACGCTTTCACGAATCCCCCCGCAAGGGAAGGGCCGACTGCCAGTCGCAAGACTGGTGTGGTCCAGGAAGTAAAGGAGGGGGTTCGGGCTTTCAGAGGAAGCCTTGATGGAGGGCTGTCCCGATCGCCATGAAGAGACTCGCAAACCTCGGCGACGGATACAACCCCTTCCGGAAAGTTTTTTTTGATTCCTCGGTGTCGGCTAGGTCACAGCCGTACTTCCAGGGGGTGCAACCCAGTCTAAACGTTCGAGTGGAAGGACTTTAGCCCCTGGCACTCACACAATCACACGCAGTGCACGGCGAACGCCTGTGAACGTCACGCTCGTGCGCAGTCCGAGGTGGTCACCGTCCATCTGGAATGGGAGGGGAACCTGCGAATGCAAGGTGAACGAGTCCTGGTCATGCAGTGACACAGCGTGCTTGCCACGTGGCCCGCGTTCGGGGGTGGACATGAGCAGCTGGGTGCCGTGGCGGCCGGCCGTCAGCGTGCTCAGCTTGGTGAATCCGAGCACGTCAAGGGCGGTGTCGAAGGAGGCGTCCGGCAGTGCGTAGACCGGGCGGTTGCCCAGATAGGTCCACGGGGCCGTGTTGCAGATTATCGACATGACGAGATTGCGGAGTGGCTCCTCGCCAGGTCGTTCGAGGGTGATCGTGCCCTGCCTGCGGTGGTGTTCGCCGACGAACTGACGGGCCACCTGTCGCACGTACAGGGAGTGGGTCGAACGCTTGCCGCGCTCGCGCTGCTGCTCCACCCGGCCGACGACCCCCGCGTCGAAGCCGAAGCCCGCGCAGAAGGTGAACCAGCGCTCCGGGACGCCCTCGTCCTCGGTGCCCGGGGTGCCGGCCGCCAGACCGAGGCCGACCGTGCGTTCGCTGCCGTCGCGCAGCGCGTCCAGCAGGGCGCCCGTCGCCTCGACGACGTCGTTGGGCAGGCCCAGCGCACGGGCGAAGACATTGGTGGACCCGCCGGGCACCACCGCCAGCCGCGGCAGCTGCTCCGGGGCGGGGCCCGCGTGCAGCAGGCCGTTGACCACCTCGTTGACCGTGCCGTCGCCGCCGAGCGCGACCACCAGCTCGGTGTTCCCGCTGTCCACGGCGGCCCGGGCGAGGTCGCGGGCGTGCCCGCGGTACTCGGTGGTGGCGACCTCCAGCTTGAGATCGCTGGCCAGGGCGTGCGCCAGGACATCACGGGTACGGGCACTGGTGGTGGTGGCCGAGGGGTTGACCACGAGAAGCGCACGCATGCGCGCCAGCCTACCTACCTGCCGGTACATGAACGGTCCCAGGTCGGCCTTTTACGAGCAGGCCTACAGCTACCCTGCTGGGGTGAGCAGCAAGCAGTCCGCCCCGAAATCCGCCCGTACGACCCAGGCGGGGAGCACGCCCCCCGTGCCCGCCGGGCCCCGGCCGCGCCGGCTGACGGCGGCCGCCGTGCTGTCCGGCGCCGAAGGGGCCGTGCTCGTCGCCGGCGGGGTCTATCTGCTGGTCATGGGCCTGCTGGGGCGGCCGGACAGCCCCCGGCAGGCGGAGATGGGCGGGCTGACCGTGCTGGCCCTCGCCGCGCTGCCGCTGGTGGCGGCGCGCGGGCTGTGGCTGCGGCGGCGGTGGAGCCGGGGGCCGTCACTGGCGACGCAGATCATGGCGTTGCCGGTCGCCTGGACGCTCGGTAATGCGGGCGGTGCGATGATCGCGGCCGGGGTCGCGGTTGCGGCTGTCGCCGTGACCACGCTGGTGTTGCTGGTCAATCCGACCGCCACCGAGGCGCTCGGGATCGGGCCTCGGGACGTCTAGCGCTTCGTCGGCTGCGGGTCGGTCGTGGCTGATCGCGCCCACGCGGCGGAGCTGCATATCCAGCACGAGCCCCGCGCCCTTGTCGGGGCGCGGTTCCCGTCACTCCTCGATCAGCAGGCGGTCCCTCAGCTGGGCCAGGGTCCGGGCCAGCAGGCGTGAGACGTGCATCTGGGAGATGCCCACCTCCTGGGCGATCTGGGACTGGGTCATGTTGCCGAAGAAGCGCAGCAGCAGGATCTTCTTCTCCCGCGGCGGCAGGTCCTCCAGCAGGGGTTTGAGGGACTCCCGGTACTCGACGCCCTCCAGCGCCTCGTCCTCCGCACCGAGGGTGTCCGCCACGGCCGGGGACTCGTCGTCCGTGTCCGGCACGTCCAGCGAGAGCGTGCTGTAGGCGTTCGCGGACTCCAGGCCCTCCAGCACCTCCTCCTCGGAGATGCTCAGGTGCTGGGCCAGCTCGTGCACCGTGGGCGCGCGGCCGTGCCGCTGGGAGAGCTCGGCGGTGGCCGTGGTCAGGGCGAGCCGCAGCTCCTGGAGCCGGCGCGGCACCCGCACCGCCCAGCCCTTGTCGCGGAAGTGCCGCTTGATCTCGCCGACGACCGTGGGCGTCGCGTACGTGGAGAACTCCACCCCGCGCTCCGGGTCGAACCGGTCCACCGACTTGATCAGACCGATCGTGGCGACCTGGGTGAGGTCGTCCAGCGGCTCGCCGCGGTTGCGGAACCGCCGGGCCAGGTGCTCCACCAGCGGCAGATGCATCCGCACCAGGTGATTGCGCAGCTCGGCCCGCTCCGGCGAGCCCTCGGGCAGCGCGCGCAGCTCGACGAACAGGGCCCGGGCACCGCTGCGGTCGTGCGGATCGCCGTGCTGCTGCTGGAGTTGATCCATGTGGTCCGCCCGCTCTGACGGGTCGCCCGCCTGGACCGGCAGCGGCCGGGCAGGCTGCTGCGGGATGGCCGGGGTACGCACTCCCCGCGGTGACGCAGTACTCACGGAGCCCCCTCTTCCGTCACGGCTGCCCGGGGCCGGCGCCGCGCTTCTTGTGCAGGCTGATGCTGACCGTGCGGTCCTCGGCGACGGTGGAGTCGACCTCGCCGGCCAGGGCGGAGAGCACCGTCCAGGCGAAGGTGTCGCGCTCGGGCGCGCGGCCGTCGGTGGTGGGTGCCGAGACGGTCACCCGGAGCGCGTCCCCGACGAGGCGGAAGACGCAGCTGAGGACGGAGCCCGGAACGGCCTGCTGGAGCAGGATCGCGCAGGCCTCGTCGACGGCGATGCGCAAGTCCTCGATCTCGTCGAGGGTGAAGTCCAGACGGGCCGCGAGGCCGGCTGTCGCCGTCCGCAGCACCGACAGGTAGGCACCCGCAGCGGGCAGCCGGACTTCCACGAAGTCCTGGGTCGTCCCAGGCTCGCCTGCGATGGGGGACACCCTCACCTCCAAGGTGGCACAAGCTTCTTGAGCTCTAACGGGGCCCGGTCCCGCGGCCCCCCGGCCGGCGGCGGACGGGGGAGATGCGGGCCGGTGCGGCACATGGTCCGGCTGAGACGCTATCGCGATCTGCGGTTCTGCGCCGCAGCCCCGCAACTGTCACTCATGGTAAGCCCATGAGTACGCACAGTGGCTAGGGTCGTGCGGTCTCAAATCGAAAGAGAAATCGCCCTGTTGGGATTTTCGTCACTCTGCGCGAGCGCCGCAAGAGTCTGGAGCGGCTCTCCCGACATCCGGTGCACCGTCCACTCGCTCATGGGCTCGGCGCCGAGCGACTTGTAGAAGGCGATCGAGGGCTCGTTCCAGTCCAGCACTGACCATTCGAAACGCTCGTAGCCGCGGTCCGTGCAGATCCTGGCGAGGGCTGCGAGGAGTGCCCTGCCGTGGCCCGCGCGGCGCGCGTGCGGCCGGACGTAGAGATCCTCCAGGTAGACACCGTGCGTGCCCGTCCAGGTGGAGAAATTGCGGAACCAGAGCGCGAAGCCGACCGGTTCGGGCGCCGTTTCGTCGCTCTCCGCTATCAGGGCGAAGGCCGCCGGGTGCTCCCCGAAGAGCGCCTCGTGCAGCTGCTCCTCGGTCGCCCTCGCGTGCTCCAGCGCCCGTTCGTACGCGGCGAGTTCGCGGATCATCGCGTGGACGGCGGGCACGTCGCCGGGCGTCGCGGATCGGATCATGTGTGCATGCTAGCGGGCCCCGCCGACAGAGCCCCGGAAACCGGCGCCCTCGCCGGGGGCACGCGCGGGGGCGTGCGGGCGGCGCCCGCGCCGGGGGACGGCGCTCAGACGAGGTGCCGGTCCACGAAGCACCAGCGCCAGCTCTGCCCCGGTTCGTGACTGCGCATCACCGCGTGGCCGGTCTCCTCGAAATGTCCCGTGGCGTGCCGGTACGGCGAGGAGTCGCAGCAGCCGACGTGCCCGCACACCAGGCACATCCGCAGCTGCACGGGGTGGCTGCCGGCTCTCTCGCACTCCGGGCAGGTGGCACTCGCCGGCTCCGGCTCGGGGCGCGGCAGCGCATCGACATGCGTGCACTCGATCATGATTGCCAGCGTAGTTCGCACGCTCGCAGACTCCGAGGGATGTCCGGACACATGAATGTCATGCCGCTGCTGCTGCTGGTCGCCGGCAGCACCGCCGTCGCGGGCGCCGCCCGCCGCACCCCCGTGCCCGCGC
The DNA here is from genome assembly GCF_058146165.1 of Streptomyces sp. AM25. Lineage (NCBI taxonomy): Bacteria > Bacillati > Actinomycetota > Actinomycetes > Kitasatosporales > Streptomycetaceae > Streptomyces > Streptomyces sp. AM25. The sequence goes on from NZ_JBKIWN010000008.1 coordinate 232,908, forward strand.
CCCTGCTGCTCGTCGCCGCGGGGCTGGTCGCCTCGTACGTGCCGGGCGTGCCGGACTACACGCTCGAACCGGACGTCGTGCTGCCCCTGGTGCTGCCGCCGCTGCTGCACACCGCCGCGCTCGACAGCTCGTACCTCGACCTGCGGGCCAACTGGCGGCCGGTCGCCCTGCTCTCGGTCGGGTACGTGCTCTTCGCGACGCTCGTCGTCGGGTACGTGGCGTTCCTCGTCGTGCCCGGGCTGCCCGCCACGGCGGCGCTCGTGCTGGCCGCCGTCGTCGCCCCGCCGGACGCGGTGGCCGCGACGGCCGTCGCGCGGCGCCTGGGGCTGCCGTCGCGGCTCACGACGATCCTGCAGGGCGAGTCCCTGGTCAACGACGCGACCGCCATCACCGCCTACCGCGTGGCCCTCGCCGCCGCGGTGGGCGCGGGCGCCACCTGGGCCGAGGGGGCCCGGGAGTTCGCGGTCGCCGCGGTCGGCGGCATCGGCGTCGGCCTGGTCCTCATGGTGCCGCTGCACTGGCTGCGCAAGCGGCTGCGCGAGCCGCTGCTGCAGAACACCCTCTCGCTCCTCATCCCGTTCGTCGCCTACGGCGCCGCCGAGGAGGTCGGGGCGTCCGGCGTGCTCGCCGTGGTCGTCGTCGGCCTCTGGACCGGACACCGGTCCTGGCAGGTCGACTTCGCGACCCGGCTGCAGGAGGAGGCCGTGTGGCGGATGGTCGCCTTCGTCCTGGAGTCGGCCGTCTTCGCCCTCATCGGCCTCCAACTCCCGGTCGTGCTGCGGGGGCTGGGGACGTACGGGCTGGGGTCGGCGGCCTGGTACGCGGTGGTGGTGTTCGCGGTCGTCGTGGCGACCCGCTTCGTGTGGGTCTACCCCGCGGCCTTCGTCCCGAGGGCGCTCTTCCCCGGGATCCGCGAGCGCGAGCCCGACACCGACGCCCGCGGCGTGTTCGTCATCGGCTGGGCCGGCATGCGCGGCGTCGTGTCCCTCGCCATCGCCTTCTCGATCCCCGTCACCACGCACAGCGGGGCGCCGTTCCCGGCGCGGAACCTCATTCTCTTCCTGGCGTTCACGACGGTGATCGGCACCCTGGTGGTGCAGGGCCTGACCCTGCCGCCGCTGATCCGCCGGCTGCGCCTGCCGCGCCCCGAGGCGGAGGCGCTGACGCTGGTCGAGGCCCAGGCGCAGAGCGAGGCGTCCACGGCGGCGGAACGGCGGCTGGAGGAACTCCTCGCGGACGAGCGCAACGCCCTGCCGTCACCGCTCGCGGACCGCCTGCGCGCCGTTCTGGAACGGCGCCGCAACGCCGTGTGGGAACGGCTGGGCGTCGTGGACGAGCAGACGGGGGAGTCGGCGGACGACGCGTACCGGCGGCTGACGCGCGAGGTGATCGCCGCGGAGCGGGGGGTGTTCGTACGGCTGCGGGACGAGCGGCGGATCGACGACGAGATGTTGCGGGTTCTGCTGCGCAGGCTGGACCTTGAGGAGGCGGGGGCCTACCGCGAGGAGGGGTGACCTGCGGGTCGACCGTGGTTGCTCGCGCAGTTCCCCGCGCCCCTTACGGGGCGCGCCTCACCCCGTGATGACGGCCACCACCGTGGAACCGGGTACGAAGGCCCCTTCCTCGGCCAGTGCCGTGAGCCCGTACAGCATCTTCGCCACGTACACCCGCTCCACCCGCACCCCGTGCCGCTCCCCGAAGTCCGCCGCGAACTCCTCCAGCTCGGCGGAGGTCTTCGCGTAGCCCCCGAAGTGGAAGCGTTCGTCGAGCTGCCAGTCGCCGCGCCGTCCCCCGAACGCCTCGCACTGCAATCGCTCCACCTCGGCGCCCAGGAACCCGCCCTTCAGCACCGGAAATCCGATCGCCCGCTGGCCTGCCGCCAGACCGGCCGCCAAGCCGGCCAGCGTGCCCCCGGTCCCGCACGCCACCCCCACCACGTCCGCCACTCCACGCAACTCCCGCCCCAGCGCGGTGCAGCCCTGCGCGGCGGCCGCGTTGCTGCCGCCCTCCGGGACGACGAACGCCCCTTCGGGGGCCAGCCGTGCCAGCACCTCCGGTTCGGCCTTGCGCCGGTACGTTCCCCGGTCGACGAACCGCAGCTGCATCCCGTCCGCCGCGCACTGCGCGAGCGACGGGTTGAGCGGCCGGTCCGCCAGTTCCTCGCCCCGTACGACGCCCACCGTGGCGAAGCCGAGCAGCCGGCCGGCGGCGGCCGTGGCGCGCAGGTGGTTGGAGTAGGCGCCGCCGAAGGTGAGCAGGGTGGGCCGCCCGGCCGCCGCCGCGGCGGCAGCGTGGACGAGGTTCGGCTCCAGCTTGCGCCACTGTGCGTCCAGAGACCGGAGGTTGATCG